>CAYNMB010000001.1:0-35662 GCA_964398235.1 uncultured Candidatus Bathyarchaeia archaeon
ATATTTAAAATCTCTTGGACACTACAAATTAAGTCGAAAATCAACTTAATGGTGGGCCGGGCCGGACTTGAACCGGCGACCTCAGCCTCTCTTAATAGTTCTTCTCTATTCGTAAGGGCTGCTTCAGGTCCTTTATTTTTGGATGTCCTAGCCACACTAGACTACCGGCCCACTCACACATCCTATTGCATCCCTAAAAATTTTGCTCTTTAAGAATTTTAAGTTTTGCTTACAATCCATTTTACAAGTCTCTGAACATGTTAATCAGATTATTGCATCTTTATTTGGATGCATGTTAAGTAAGGCTTTAATACTGTTATCCTTCTCTGAATTCTTAGTGCCTAATATGACCTTAGAGGAGATAATTCAAAAAATTCTTTCAGCTAGACCAGAAATGACGCGTAAAGAAATCATGAAAATGATTGAATTGAAAGAGAAAAGCGCAAAAGGATTTTTAACTCGTGAGAGTGCGGCTATATCCTTGGCTGCTGAGCTTGGGGTTCCAATAGAGGGCTCTATACGTTTCTTTAGGCGTGAGATGTCAATTAAAGATCTGGTTTCCGGCTTAAGTAATGTGACCGTTAGCGGCAGAGTTATCTATATTTCACCAATAAAAAAGTTTATTCGCCGAGACGGAAAAGAAGGGGTGAAAATAAGCGTTCATATAGCTGATGAAACCGGAACTATAAAAGCAAATTTATGGAATGACAAGGCATTATCACTGAAACCAGAAAACATTCTAGACAAAACAATTAGACTTTCTCATGTATCTGTACGCAGAGCCGGCGGAAAACTTGAGCTTAATGTAAGCGACAGAAGCAAAGTAGAGATAGAGCCGGAAGACCTGAAGAAAAAAGATTATCCGCCCATAACAAATTTTATGAATAAAATAGGTGAAATTACCGGTGATGAAAAAAGCGTGAATATAGTTGGGTTTGTAAGAAAGGTCTATCCAATCGTTGTATTTAAAAGACAAGATGGAAATGAAGGGAGAGTTAGACGCGTAGAAATTAATGATCAGACAGGCGAAACCATGCTTATACTTTGGGACGATTTAGCTAGCATTATCTCAGAAAACCATGTTGGAAAATACGTTGCAATTTTAAGAGCAGGCGTTAAACAGCGCTTTGATGGACGAATAGAAATACACACAAAGAACCAAACATCCGTATTCCCCCTAGCAAGAAAACCTTCAGGCTTTTAAAACACTTAAAAAGTAGCCTCTTCAATCCCCTCTAGTCTAGATTTTCAACAATAAATAAAAGATAAAAATGGAGAGAAGATTTTCTCAGATTTCACTCCTTCTTCACTAGCAGTATCTCTATGGTTGAAACATTGACCTTAGGTCGCTCTGGCGTTGACATTTCCTGAGTGCCTATTTCAATTTTCTCTACAGCGATATCTTTGAGAAATACGCGTCTCAGAAGTTCAGCGACATCAACGGCTCTACTTATAGCTCTTCCTCTAGCTTTAATGACAACTCTTTTAGCGCCGGAGTTAAATGCTGTTAAACAAGCAACAACGTAGTTCATTATGGGTTTTTTACCGATCATCACCTGACTTTCTTCAGCCATTGCAGATTCAACTCCTTTTAAGCTTCCTTATCTTCATCCTATTTTTAATTTCTATAATTTAAAAACTTTAATATAATGTTTTTCCTTAAAATTGGTTTCTTTCTCTACAAGAAAATCAAAACTAAAGAGAACATTAATCCAAACAATATTGGAATAATTAAATTTAGTTTGATCTTCCCTATAGCTTTATTGACAAGTAGGCTTAATTCATTGATCTGTCTCTCCCCCACAACTTTTATCTTTGGAACCACTACTCTTTGTAGTGCCACCACGGCTTCTTCAACGTTCTCCATAGCTTTTGAAACAGCCTTCCTAGCATAGAATATTACTCTTCCGTGATCCATGACCTCACCTATTGGATGATAACCTCTTTCAGATAAAACAACAGCATTAACTACATGCGTGTCGGTTGTAAAAACTTCACCATACTCAATACCCATCTTCTTTAGTTCTGAAAGTATTTTTTCTCGAAGACCTGAAATCATGTTGTTTCCATCCATCGTTATATATGCAGTTTTCTGCTCGCCGACTTTCACTAAAATTGCAGTTATGCCTCCAGGCCCCATTCCACTTTCTATTCCAAACTCTTTTGGAACAACCTTTCCAGCGCCAACCATTAGTGTCCCCATTCTATTTCTAAAGTTCACCGCCCTCCTTAATGCTGAAATTGCCCCCCTACTGATTGGCTTTGTTACGGCTTCTAAGCTGAATGTTCCATTAATACTATTATGCGCATCAACTACTATGGCCCATGGAAAGCCCATTCTTTTAGCTTCTCGCAATATAACCTCATTTAACTCTAGAGGCAAGTCTTCCATCGTTTCTGGGGCTAGAGTCAAAGTTAAAAAGACATATTCCCCAAAAATTTGACATCCAATTTTTGCACCATTTTGCTTAATCATGAAAAAAGGAGATGCACTGTTAAAGAATTTGTGTGGTTTCTCTTTCAACGCCTTGATCAAAGTTTCTATAACCTTCATATTCTGCTTTTGTGAAGCCAAATCAAGTTCATGTCCAGAAATTCCATGCGGAACAGAAACTACGCATCCCATCTCTTTCTCCAGCATTTTCTGAATCAATCCTGGAAGAGGGCTGCTACCCACATTCTTAAATGGTCCGGGATGTAAATTTGGAACAACAATTATAGCCTTTAATCTTCCGCTTTTCTTGCCCACAAAGATTAATGAAGAAACAACTATCTCCCTTTCTTCACCGATTTGTTCTAATATTTCTTCAAATGGCTGTTCAACACTCTCAGTCCAATTGGCAAGAAAAGCCCTAAAAAGTTTAAGTGAGGGGATGCCAAGAGATTTTATGCCTATCTTGTCTAGAAGTTTCATGAAAAGCTGAACGCCTAGCATGGAGAAGATTATTGCCAATGGAAAATAGATGATTATAAAATTTATGTGAGAGCCTTTCAGACGAAAGAAAAACATCACTAGGGAAAATGCTAGAGGTTGAAGAATTGCTGAAAAAAATTTTCCTAGCCTATTAGAAAAGGAAGCTGCGTATATTGTTAGGAAACGTAATGTTAGAGCGGCGAACAATCCCAGAGAAACAATCTTGATGAAAAAATCAATGCTTAAAAAATGAAAGAACAGTATATGGGCTATGAAAACGAAAATTAATAGTAGCATGTTAGAGGCAAAAGATAAAAATGAACATCTCCTAAAATTCAAAATCACATCTCTTTGTAACAACAATTTAGTTGAAAAATATTCGGTAAGGAAGGTTGCTATAAAAAAGCATGTTCCAAATAAGAGGCTTTCAAGAATCCATAAAATATGAGGTTTCAATGGGACATTGCTTAAAAAACCTAAAACCATACTTTCAATAAGCAGAAGAATAAGAATTCTCCTAAAAGATGGAAGCTTAAAAAGGGAGGAGTAGTGTTTAACCGCTAGATCAATGTTACTTCTATATGAAGGGGGCTTTAGTGTCATGGATTTCTCCAAGTCGTCAACCTCTTTATTGGTTCAATATTTTTAAGGAATAATTTGATAATTATTTAATGTTTCTAGAATCTTCTCTAATTTTCAGATCACCAATTTTTCACATTTTTATGTCTTCCTCAAAAAGATAATTAAAGAATTTTGAGGAAATGGAGGAAATATTGCTGAGAAAGTCTCGTATAAATATCACTTAAGAAGCGAAAAATTCGTCTCTTAATCATGCAAAAACTTATTTTCTAAACTTACTTATTTTCTTTTGAATGGTATGTCAGAAAAATCTCCCCCTATAACAATTTTCCATATGCTTGAAAAACATTTGGGAAAAAGAATTCATGTTATAATGAATTCATCCTATGGGTTTGAAGGCATATTAGCGGCGGTTACAACTCAGCCCCCCGGCATATGGCTTTCTGAAGCAGTAGCAACGGTTCTCAGATCTACCGTAGCTCAACCTATACCGCAAGTAGTAAGCAGAGAAGAACGAAGCGAGATATTCATAAATCTAAATTACGTTCAAAGAATAGAAATCCTACATCAATAAATTCCATAAACGCTATCAACGTTCCCACTAAATTGAAATCTGAATTATTATGCATAATATTAGAAATGCAAGAACGAACACTATCAATGTTTTAGGTTTAATCTTTATCCCTAAACTTTCTTCTTCAAAGAACCTTAGCAGTCCAGCGCTGGTGGCTGGTCCAGGCGCCATTCGCCGTCTCCGTCTCTCCCTTCTGCTACTCAAGTTTCATTCCACCAACACATAAAATATTCTTACGAAGTTAATTAATTTTGTCCTTTAAATAAGCCTTTCATTAATCTTTTTGTCTAGGCATGCTTTAACGAAACCATAATATTCTGGATCTGGTTTTCCCGGCCTACTTTTGAATTCTCCATGAAATTGAGAAGCAAAAAAGAAGAATCTGTTAGGCAACTCTAGAATCTCCATACGTCTGCCATCTGGGCTTCTGCCAGAAAAAATCATTCCATGCCTTTCAAGAATATCAATATATGCTGGGTTAACTTCATATCTATGCCTATGTCTCTCATAAATTTCTGTTGAGCCGTAAAGTTTATGCGCCAATGTCCCCTCCTTTATGATTATTTTGTGGGCGCCTAAGCGCATTGTAGCGCCAAGATATTCCGTTTGATATTGTTCAGGCATTAAGTCGACAACTGGATGAGGAGTGTTTTTGTCGATTTCAGTGCTGTTTGCTTTTTCTAGCTTACATACATTTCTTGCAAATTCGACAACCGCTAACTGGAAGCCATAGCATATCCCGAGAAATGGAATATCATGTTCTCTAGCGAATTGGATTGCCATGATCTTTCCCCGAGTTCCCCGTGAGCCAAAACCATATGGAACAAATACGCCATCATATTTTTTCAGATCATTAACTCTCTTTGGATCTTCTTCAAAAGTTTCAGCTTCAATATAATCTATTAGGACACGCGTATCACATGCTGCGCCAGCATGCTTAAACGCCTCGTTCATGCTAACATAGCTGTCCGTTAAACCAGTATATTTTCCGACGAGCGCTATCCTTATACTATGTTTACAGTTTTCAAGGGAATCAACGAATCTTCTCCATTCTTCCACCTTCTTAGCATCTGGGCTTCTGTGAACAAAACCTAATCGTTTACATATATAGTCGCCCATTCCCTGCTCTTCTAGAATTAATGGAACCTTGTATATTGTTGATACATTATAGGAGCAGAATACGGCTTCTTTCGGTATTGTTCCAAACAACGAAATCTTGTCGAGAACCTCCTTCGTAATCATTTTTGCGCACCTAGCCACTATGATATCCGGCTGTATTCCTATTCGACGTAGCTCATTCACGCTATGTTGCAGAGGCTTCGTTTTCATTTCAGAAGTCACATCAAGTATGGGTACAAGAGCCACATGAATATACAATGTGTTTTCATATCCTTCCTCGAGACGCATTTGCCGCATTGCCTCTAGGAAAGGTAATCCCTCTATGTCGCCCACAGTTCCTCCACACTCAGTTAAAACAACATCGGCTCCAGATTTCTCAGCAACGGAACGTATCCTAAATTTAATTTCATCCGTTATATGCGGAATTATTTGTACGCATCTTCCAAGAAATTCTCCTTTTCTTTCTTTCTCAATAACCGTCTGGTATACTTTTCCAGTCGTAATGTTGTTCTCTTTTGATAAGTTAATATCAAGAAATCTTTCATACCAGCCTAAATCTAGATCCGTCTCTCCCCCATCATCAGTAACAAATACCTCACCATGCATATAAGGATTCATTGTTCCAGCATCGACATTTACATAAGGATCCATTTTAATAGCCGTTACAGAGAAATCCCTAAACTGAAGCATTTTACCGACAGAAGAGGTTACAATACCTTTACCAACGGAGCTTAGTACTCCGCCAGTAACGAATATGTATTTCACCATGCTACTTCATCTCAGTAAAACAATAAGATATAGGGTTAAAACTTGCTTAAATCTCTTAATGATAACATAAAAATAAAAATACTGAGGATCTGTTTCCGAAAAATTTTTCTTTTAAAAGAATCCTTACCTTTAAGGGTGGTTTAAATAATGAGGGTTGGAGTTTTAACTGGCGGCGGCGACGCTCCTGGACTTAACGCAGCCATAAGGGCGATTGTGAAAAAATGTGAAAAGTATGGCTTTGAGGTTTTAGGAATTAAACGTGGTTGGGCTGGAATGCTTGAAGGCGACGCCATGCCACTAAATTATGAAAGCATTAAAGATATCATTTCAAAAAGCGGAACCATGCTTAAAACTTCTAGGACTAATCCCCTAAAAGATCCGGAGGGAGTGAAGAAAGTAGCCGAAAACTTCAAGAAGCTTGGTCTTGATGCATTGATAGCGATTGGTGGAGATGATACGCTAAGCGTCGCTAAAGCTGTAAGCGATGCTGGATTAAATGTTGTTGGCGTTCCAAAAACAATAGACTATGACGTTCCGGGAACAGAGTTTACAATAGGCTTTGACACAGCGGTTAATGAAGCCATGCATGTGATAGAGAACATTAAAGCCACCGCGGCTTCCCATGAGAGAGTCTTCACCGTTGAAATTATGGGCAGACATGCGGGATGGATAGCCCTATACTCCGGACTTGCGGCTGGGGCAGATCTGATACTAATTCCCGAGGAACCATTTAGCGTAGAGGATGTAGTAAACTTTGTGAAAAAGAAAATAGAAAGCGGGCAAAAATCCGTAGTTATCGTTGTAGCCGAAGGAGCGTTAATTAAAGGCTACAAAGGTCCAATAACCAAGGACGTAAAAGTTGATCAATTTGGCCATGTATCTCTGGGAGGAATAGGCGCCTTCCTAGCTAAGGAAATTGAGAAAGCATTGGGGGTTGAAACTAGGTCTGTTGCGCCAGCTCATACCATAAGAGGCGGTTCGCCGACAGCCCTAGACAGAATAATATCTACTAGGCTTGGTTTAGCGGCTGTTGATTTGGTTAAAGAAGGAAAATTTGGCATGATGGTTGCTCTCAGAGCTGGCGAAATCGTTGCAGTTCCGCTTTCAGAAGTTACTGGCAAAACAAAACAAGTGGATCTTCAACTCTATGAGGAAGCTAAAATATTCTTTGAATAATCGCTAAATCTTCCTTCTTCCTTTTCTTAAGCCTTAAATTCTAATGCTTAAACCTTGGCTTTCAAGAAACTTGTTCAATTCATCCCTATAGGGTAGAGCTGTTATTGCACCATGCTTTGTAACCACTAGAGCGCCAACAGCATTAGCTACCGTGGCGCACTTCTCTAAATCCCAGCCCCTTAATAGCCCAATAAGTAAACCCGCATTCCATCCATCTCCTGCACCAGTAGTATCTACAGCTTTCACCTTAAAAGCCGGAGTATAGATGCTTTTTCCATCCCTAGTTTTAATTAAAGAACCCATTTCACCAAGTTTTATTCCAACAATTTCAACCCCATATTTTAGAGCCCTATCGGCAGCTCTCTCCGGTTCTTTAGTTTCAAAAATGAATTCAGCCTCCTCACGTGAAAACATCGCTATCTCTGATAGCCTAAGAATTCTCCTGTAAACTCTCTTTATCGCATTTTCAGATCTCCAAACATCAAGTCTCAACGTTGGATCAAAGGAAACTTTAACCCCGCTTTCTTTGGCATGCATTATGGCTGAAAGAATAGCCTTCCTCGAAGGATTGCTTGACAAAGCGAAGCCTGAGACATGTAATATCTTTGCTGAAGAAATATATTCGTAATCAACATCTTCCGGCAACATTACATCGACGGATGTTCCCCTAACCCATGGAGCCCTATAAAATATGAATGTCCGCTCCCCAGTTTCAGGCTCATTAACAACAAACGCTAAAGTCGTCCTTACATTCTCTTTGATTTTCACATGTGATACATCAACTCCATTCCTCTTCAGCTCATTCAGCAGAAATTGGCCGAATGGATCATTACCAACAACCGTTATAGCTCCAGCGGAAGCACCTAGTCTAGCAGCTCCAACTATAGTGTTCATTGGCGCTCCACCAAAACATTTTCTGAAGGTGGAAGCTTCTAGATAAGAAACCGGTTCCGTGGATATGAAGTCTATTAACACTTCCCCCATGCCAATAATCTCAGGCTTCATGTTCGCCTCATCTACCTCTTTCTTTCTAGTCTTTCAATACCGTTCATATAGGGTCTTAAAACTTCCGGTATTATGACGGATCCATCCTTCTGCTGATAATGCTCTAAAATAGCCATCATGGTTCTACTAGTTGCTAGGGCCGTGCTATTTAATGTGTGAACAAAGCCCTTAGGCGGTCTACCCGGTCCCTCCCTATACCTTATGTTTAGTCTTCTTGCTTGGTAATCGGTGCAGTTTGAGTTTGAACCTACCTCCCTAAATTTTCCATCAACCATCCAAACCTCTGTATCATACTTTTTTGCTGCCACAGTCCCTATATCGCCCGTACATACGTTAACTACTCTATAGTGTAGTCCAAGCATTTGATACATTTGCTCACAGTTCCATTGAAGTTCTTCATGAATTTGCCAAGACTGCTCTGGTAAACAGAATACAAATTGTTCAACCTTATTGAATTGATGCATTCGGAAAAATCCTTTGGTATATTTACCATGCGTTCCAACTTCCTTTCTGAAATTGGTGCTTACGCCAACAAATTTTAGAGGTAAATCTTTCTTGTCGAGAACTTCATCCATGAACATTGCTGCTATAGGATGTTCGCTTGTGGCTATGAGATATAAGTCCTCATTTTCAATCTTATACATAACATTCTCGAAGTCGCTGAGGTCAACGCAACCTTCATATGGTTTTCTACGTAGCATGTATGGAGGCATAATTAACGTGAAACCGCGTTTTCTTAGAAAATCTATTGCAAATCTTTGTATGGCGAGGTCCAGCAAGACGAGTTCTTCTTTGAAGTAAAAGAAACCAGCTCCCGCAACCTTATTTGCCCTCTCTCCATCAACAAGCCCTAGATCAATCGCTATTTCTATATGGCTTTTTGGTTTGAAGTCAAATTTCGGTGGGGAGCCCCATCGCCTTATTTCCACGTTGTCATTTTCGTCACGACCGTAGGGAACTGATTCATGAAGAAGATTTGGTATGCGCATAAGTAAATTTCTAGCCCTTCGCCTATATCTCTCAGTAACAGCTTCCACCCTTTTTATCTCGTTTTGTAAAATCTCAGCCTCATTGATCAGCTGAGTTACATCTTCTCCCATCTTCTTTCTTCGAGCTACCTCGATACTTAATTGATTCCTCTTTCTTCTGAGATTATTTAAATGGGTCTGCAACCGCCGCCATTGTTTATCAACTTCTATAAACTCCTCTAAAGTTTTAAGTTTCTCCGGATCATTTCTTCTCTTGAGGTTTTCTCTGACAAGATCAGGGTTTTTCCTTATTAGGTTAACATCGATCAACTTAGAGGCGCCTCTAGGATGGAAACTACATTTTCTATTTGTAAGGCTTATATAAAAGCTGTGAGCTTGCTCAGCAAACCTTTAATATTACTCTATAAATTATTCTTGAATTGCAGTGGTGTTGAAAAGTGTCTAGGAGAGCCACTAAAGTTAGAGATAAATGGCGTAGCAAAAGATGGTATACGGTTGTTACGCCACCATATTTTGGGAGTGTTGAAATAGGATCCATACCAGCTGATGACCCGCAGAAGCTCATAGGGCGAGTTGTCGAATCCACACTTTACGATATAACAGAAGATTTTTCCCACCAATATCTAAAAACGTATTTTCAAGTCATTGATGTTGATGGTAGGAGAGCGTTAACGATATTTAAGGGACATGAATATTCACGAGACTATCTCAGAAGTTTGGTTAGAAGAAAGACCACCCGCGTCGACGGAATATTTGATGTAGTTACAAAGGATGGTTATAAACTAAGGGTTTCCGCCTGCGCTTTCACAAATTATAGAATAAAGACTTCCCAAGAAAGAGCTATACGTGCAATAATGAAGAGAATTGTTGAAGAGAAAGCAAAGGTATTGAACTTTGACCAGTTTGTGCAAGAGGCGGTGCTAGGGAAAATAGCTTCAGACATTTACAATGAAGCGAAAAAAATAGCGCCATTACGTCATGTGGGTATAAGAAAGTCGAAGCTCCTTTCAAGACCTGAAATCGTTAAAGTCGAAATTGCAGAAAAAGAAGCTCCCCCTACGATTACCGCCAACTCTTCAGAGTCATCGTCTTCGGAAACCCCCGAAGAGAATTTAGAAAAGCAGTAAAAAAGGAAGCGAATTAAATATTCATAGCATGATTGCTAATAATTGTTTGGAAAGCAATGAGTAAAAAGTCTTCTAAACTTTATTTAAGAAGGAAAGTTGCAAGAGAAGCAGCTCTCTTACTGTATACGATGCAAGAAAAAGAATTCAAGCAAGCTAAAGAGAAAGCTGCCAAAATTTTAGGTTTAAGAATTATACCAACAAATTTTGAGGTTGCTGAAGAGCTTGACGCCATTGCAGATGAATACGAAGGCGAGGAGAGACGAAAGAGGCTAATACGTATGCGCAAAGAAGCTTTAGAGATAATGGAATCACTCAAGGAATTTAATCCAAGAGTTATAGGAAGTGTTTGGAGGGGAACCGTAAATAAAAACAGCGACATAGATATAGTTGTTTTTTCCCAAAATGAAGAGCATATTATAAGCGTTCTCCGCAAAAAAGGCTTCAAAATCATCGGAACGAAATTCACTCCGGCTGCAAAGAATGGAAGTAGAGCTGTTCTACATGTATTTGTGAAACTTCCATCTAGTGACGAAGCAGAAATAGTGGTGAAACCTCCTGAAAACATGTATAAAGAAGAAGTGTGTGAAATATATGGAGATTTAAAGAAAGGTTTAACCATAGATCAGCTAAAGGAGGTTCTCGAAAAGAATCCATTACAGAAATTCATTCCAAGCAAAAAAGCGAAACCTTCATCAAAATAAGTTCTCAAAAATATTTAAGCAGGTTTTTGCAGAAATACTCTGAGAATGGAGTAGAAGAAGAATGGAATTCGATCGAGAGCAATTTAAGAAGATGTTTCCCAACCTAGCTAGAGAAATCGAAAATGGAGGATGTAAAATAGCGATAACCTCAGTGAGATTGAATCCAGAGGAAGGTGAGAAGGCAGCGTCAAAGAAATTTGAGGGATATAACCCGGATGTCATAGATTTTCTAAGAAGATGCGATACCCATGAACAAGCTGAGGAAATAATAGCCTACCTAGAGAGAAGAGGGGAGATAAATTCGCAATATGCCGCAAATTTAAGGAAACAGTTAAAAGAAAAAGGCGTTCGAAGCTTCGGTCCAAAAAAGGAGGACGCATACTATCTGAGGCAAGCTGGCTTTAAGTAGACAGAAACTAGGGGAATGAAATAAAGCTTCTTCGGATTTAGTGTATTCGTTGTTTTTGCTTCGAAGGTTATATATGCTTTAAATGATTTATTATTAGAAATATCCTAAATCTAAGCTCAAAAATTGGTTTGCGGGGTTAAAGCCCTTGAAGAAAAAAGCAACACCCTTAATATTATGCCTATTAACAGTTTTTCAAATATTAATTGTAGGCTCTTCACTTTCAACTCTTGCGGAAACCAAAGACAATATCTCCATAATCTCCATACCATTTAACATTGTTGTTGCAGTAAAAATGTCTTCTATAGAGAGAAGTATCGATTTTATTAGTGGCGGATACTTAATTATTACGGACACTTTCATTTTATCCCCCACTAATGCTTCAGGTTTTTCTATAAGCAATTATATTGTTGGATTACCGAAAAACTGCACCGATAATCTGGTTTATTATTCAGCTAGCGATCCTAAGGGATCTCTAAAAATAGATCCCATCGAAAATTGGGATGGAAACTTTCTCTGGTTAAACATATCATTTCCAGATCCAATTGAAATAGGGGATAATGAGACCTACAATTTTACAGTAACCTACGTGTTTTTTGATTTAATCATGGAGGAAAGTGAAAATGTTTTTAACGCCAGTTTTCCGCTCTATCCAGCTTTAATGAATGATGCTAAATACTGTAATGTAACCGTAAAACTTCCCGTTAAAGCCACTTCCCACTCCCAGAACCTCCTAAATAAAACCAGCGATCAAACAGTATTTTATAATTTGACAAGTCCGCTTCCCGCTTTTTCAAATGTTTTTTCATGGGTGGAGTTTGAAACAACCACTTTCAAGCTATTTGAGCTTAAAGAGGTAAAAAGAGAAATTAATATTGATCCTCTAGGAAAGATCTTTGTGACAGACTTCTATCACATAACTCATATGACGAATGTCCATGTGATTACGTTCATTTTACCCCAAGGCGCATCTGACATCTCTGTTTATGATGCTTACGGCACGTATGAGGGAAGCGAGCTAAGGATAATTCCAGAAGAAGAATATACTGAAGTGAGCGTTTATCCTAGGGATCAGTTACAGGCAAGTAAAAAGGCGAAGATTGCAATATCCTATACCTTGCCCTTCTGGAAATACGTCGTTAGGAATGATTGGCAAGATTATGTTTTGCAGATAAACATTACAAAATCGGACATCAAAATCATAGATGATCCGGAGGCATGGATTATTAGAAAAATTGAAGTGTCTGTATCCTTGCCTGAAGGAGCAATTCCAGAGGGAAATCTTAAACAAGAATGGTCAAATGTAACAAGGTTTCAAGAATTAAAATTTTCCCTAAAATACAAATATGCGTTTCTCTGGGCGGCCCTTAAGCCAACCTTATGGACTGGCTTAATCATAGGCTTAGCTGGCTTAATCTTTTTCTTTATTAAAATCTCCGGGAAACCAGTAAAACCAGCTGCAATTGCTGTTTCTACTGAAACTTTAAGGAAATTTGTTGAAACATTTGAGGAGAGAATCCAAGTTATGTCCGAGATAGAATCCCTAGAACAACTATCTAGGCGTAGGAAAATATCTAGGCGCCGCTATAAATTTCAAAGAAGAGCTTTAGAGAATCGTCTTTCAATTCTCCAAGAGAATCTTTCTGATCTTATGTCTGAAATAAAATCTTTTGGAGGCAGATACGCCGACATGATGAAACAATTAGAAGCCGCAACTCTCACTCTCGAAGCCATTAATAGAAATATAATGGAGGTTGAAGCCAGATATCGACGTGGAGAAATATCCGCAAAAACTCGCAGAAAACTATTAAGCGAATATGCACAGAAAAAGGAAGATGCCGAAAGAACAATGGATGAAATACTCTTAAGGATTAGAGAAGAGCTTGCGTAAGCCGATCAGATTTTGAATTTGAATAATGTAAAATACGTTATTTTCGCCATATATTTTCCAAAAAATTTTATAGTGAGTTTTCTTAACTGATTAAAATTAAATTGAGGTGGTTTAAATATGGTGAAGATTGAAGTAGATCCTGAAAAATGCACTGGCTGTGGAACATGCGTTGAAGTCTGTCCAGTAGGAGTTTATGAAATTAAGGATGATAAGTCGGTTCCAGTTAATGTTGATGAATGTCTCCTTTGTAGAGCTTGTGAAACCCAATGTCCTAGCAATGCCATAACAATTGAAGAAGAGTAGCCAGCTAGAACACGAAACTTTCCCGGCATCCTAGCAACAAATGATGCGTCTAAAGCTGCTTTTTAGTGAACCCCCTCCATTTTCCTTGCTTTTTCTAACCTCGTCCATATTACGGCAATTAAGTCATCAAATATTGGATGCGTAATTCTCGTCTTTGTTAAACCATTTTATTTCCTCAAACATATGTTCAACAAAATTTTTCATACTTAACCCCATTTTTCTTCCCATTTTCTTGAGTACTTCATTAACCTTGGTTCCATATTGAATAGCCTTTTTCGGCCTCCAGCATAGTTCTGGCGGTAAACCTATATGTTCAGCTAGTCTTCTAAGTATTCTTTTTCTTAAGAGGTCGTCTTCACCTATAATCTTTAACGTTATAGGCAAATTTACTGCGAAAGCCATTAGGTCATAATCTGCATAGGGAAACCTTACTTCTATCCCGTGAAATGAACAGATTTTTTCAGCGGGCTCTAGGCTCTTTTCATGTAGGCTAAGTGCATCATGATAGATGATGCGTTCAACATATTCTTTGGATTTCTTATAATCCCCAAGATATCTATAGTAGCCGGCAAAAATTTCATCACTTCCCTGACCCAATAACATGACTTTACAGCCCATTTTTGCAGAGGTTTCCGCAGCCCAAAAGATTGGAATTCCTATCGCTACCCTCAATGCATCCGCACTTTCAATTAACCATAAAACTTTGCGTGCACTTTCCTTAACATCCTCCGGAGTATATAATTCAGCCTGAAAAGGTAAACCTATTTTTTCAGCGGCTTCTTCCGCTTGATTTAGCTCCTTTGAGCCTTCCAGACCCACATATATTAGAAATGCTTTTACTCCAAGCTCTTTCACCAAAGCGGCAAGTATGTTGCTATCAACCCCGCCGGAAAATGCTATTGAAATTTTATCAGCATCAAGCGTTCTCTTCATTATTGAATTTGAAAGCAAAGAGTATAGTTTCCCTAAAACTTCTTTTTCATTAAAATTTTTTACTAGAGTTAATCCTATGGTTTTGATGGGTTTTAGCTTAATATTTCTATCACTAATTTCAGCGATGTTTCCCGGCGGAAAAGATTTTATGTAATCATCTTTTATTCCAATCGCCCATAATGCTTTACGTTCTGAAGCCAACGCATAAATCTGCTCATTTTCGCCAAGATATAATGGAACCGCGCCAACAGGATCTCTTCCAACAATTAGCTTATCATCTTTAAGGATTGCAAAAGCAAATGCGCCATCCAATGTTTTAATAATATTTTTTGCCGAGTCCTCAACGTTACTGCTAGATCTTTCTATAAAGTCTATGATGTCACTCATACTATGGGGAGGAAATATCCTTCCGTCAAAGACTATTTTGAAACTTTTACCATCTATTGGCTGAGGAATATCGCTTGGAAAAATCCGTCTAAAATTATAGCCTAAAACAACACTTGACTTCATATC
The DNA here is from genome assembly GCA_964398235.1 of uncultured Candidatus Bathyarchaeia archaeon. Classification (GTDB taxonomy): domain Archaea; phylum Thermoproteota; class Bathyarchaeia; order Bathyarchaeales; family DTEX01; genus DTEX01. Next base: position 14,999 of record CAYNMB010000001.1, read on the forward strand.
CACATAAGTTATTTCCTTAAGATTCTTTGTAACGATAATCTTTTTTCCATCCGATATTCCATAGGCGTCAGAACCTCTATGTTTAAGTATTTTCAGCATTTTGATTGCTTCTGGAACAACATTTCTCCCATATTTTGATAAAACGGCTACTATAGCGCCCATGCTTCAGTCAATACCTCAAATTAATATCTTTGAAACCAAACCCTATATATAGATACAAATCCTCTGAAAATAATTTATTTGGAGGATGCGATCTTGCCAATCCTTCCTATAGATACTGGACGCTACGGAACCCCTGAAATGCGTGCCGTGTTTGAAGAAGAGAATTATATTCAGAAAATGCTTGATGTTGAGGCTGCCCTCGCCTGGGCGCAAAGCGAAGTTGGCGATATTCCGAAAGAAGCCGCTGAAAAAATAATGCAAATGGCGTCGACAAAATATGTTAAAATTAGTCGAGTGAAAGAAATTGAAAGAGAAATTAAGCATGACGTTATGTCCTTGGTTAGAGCGCTTGCTGAAGTCTGTGGCTCGAGCGGAGCGTTTGTGCATCTTGGAGCAACAAGCTACGATATTGTTGATACGGCTAAGGCGTTGCAATTTAAAGAAGCCTTAAAGATAATTGCCAGTAAGCTTGACGAATTAGAACTTGTGTTACTGAAATTAGCGGAACGCTACAAGAAAACAATCATGATCGGTAGAACCCATGGTCAGCATGCCCTGCCAATAACCTTTGGATTAAAAATGACCGTATGGATGAGAGAAATTTCAAGGCATATCCAGAGACTTAAAGAATGTGAGAAACGTGTTTTGGTTGGCAAAATGAGCGGAGCAGTTGGCACACAAGCGGGTTTAGGTCCAAATGCCATGAAAATCCAAGAGCTTGTAATGAGTAAATTGGGACTACGGGCTCCAGAGGTTTCAACCCAGATAATTCAAAGAGATAGACATGCAGAGCTTATATGTTTGCTGGCAATTATGGCGTCTTCTCTTGATAAATTCGCAACAGAAATAAGGGAGCTTCAAAGAACCGAGATAGCTGAAGTTTTTGAACCATTTAGGAAGAGAAAACAAGTTGGAAGTTCGACGATGCCACATAAACGTAACCCCGAACTTTGTGAAAGAATATGTGGCTTAGCTAAAATTGTGAGAAGCCTAGTTATACCCGCGCTTGAGAACGTTCCAACATGGCATGAAAGAGATTTAACTCAATCCTCCGCGGAAAGATTCATTATACCAGAAGCTTTCATCCTAGTGGACTACATGCTAAGTCTAATGATACATATTCTTTCCAACTTGGAAGTCAATGAAGAAAAGATGAGAAGAAACATTGACATAACTCAAGGTAGAGTTATGTCAGAAGCCATTATGTTAGCCTTAACGAAGAAAGGAATGAGCAGACAAGAGGCTCATGAGCTTTTAAGACAGCTAGCGATAAAAAGTGCTTCTGAAAATAAACCATTCAGAGAAATTCTTTTAGAAAATGAAGTTGTTAGAAAAATGTTAACTGTTGAGGAAATTGACGAGATATTGAAGCCGGAAAACTACTTAGGTACCGCAATTGAGCAAGTTGAATTAGCTATAAAGAAAACTATCGAAGAAAGGCTTCAAAGAGGAGCAAAAGTTTAATGAAAATTTACGTTGGTACATCTGGATGGGCATACGACTGGAATAAAGGTGGAAGCTTAGATTGGTATGTTAAAAATTCTGGATTAAATGCAATAGAGCTTAACGCTAGCTTCTATAGATTTCCCTTTCGAAATGCTATTAATTCATGGAGAGTGAAAGGAAAAAATCTTAGATGGGCGATTAAAGTCAATCGACTGATAACCCACCTCTTTAAATTCAATGAAAAAGCATTTGAGCTATGGAAAAAATTTAATGAACTATTTAAGTCAATGGATCACTTAATCGATTTTTACCTTTTCCAGCTTCCCCCTTCAATGAAAACCTCTATTGTTCCAAAGATAGAGGTCTTCATAAAGAAAACTGATTTAAGCAGAAGGTTTGCTCTTGAACCGAGAAACATCTCATGGTTTAATGAAAGCATTGTTAAATGGGCCTCCGACCTAGGCATAACTCTTGTGAGTGTTGACTGCCCAAATTTACCGAGAACCATATTCAACACGAATGATATTATTTACGAGCGTATGCACGGTAGAACCATATGGTATGGACACTATTATTCGAACGAAGAATTACGGGAAGTTGCTGAAAAAATAATCAAAACAGAGGCACAGAAAGCCTACGTCTTCTTTAACAATGATCATGCTATGCTCGAAAACTCTAGGAAAATGTTGACCTTGTTGAAACAATACTCAAACTAATTTTTCTGTTTTAGCGAATATGTAGGAGAGCATGAAAGAGCCAAAAATTAAATTATTTGTGCCTCCAAATAATTTATATGCGCCTCAATAACCCTAACTTCAATAATTTTCCCTAGAAGATTTTCATCACTTTTTATCACGATAGGTTTGTATGCAAAATTTCTCCCAACCCACGAATCTCTAGGCCCTTTCTCATCTATGAGTATCTTTCCTTCCCATCCAACCCAGCTTAAATTCCTTTCAAGTGAAATCCTACTGGCAAGATGAGTCATCATCCGGCTTCTGAATGCTACTTCTTTGGAATCGATCTGTTTCATCTGGGCGGCTGGCGTATTTGGCCTCGGGAAGAACTTTGAAATGTTAACTATGTCTGGCTTAACTTCCTCAATAAGCTTCATAGTTTTTTCAAAGGCCTCCCTGCTTTCCCCCGGAAAACCGCAAATAACATCCGTAGCAATAGTTATGTTCGGCATCCTTTCTCTAAAACATCGGACAATTTCTTTAAACTCCTCAACAGTATACTTCCTATTCATCATCTTCAAAACTTCATTATCGCCGCTTTGAACTGGCAAATGCACAAATTTAAAGATTCGTTCATCTTCATATGCTCCTATTAAATCCGAAAGAATTTTCAGGACATGGGCTGGATTCATCATGCCAACCCTTATAAAAAATCTTCCGCTTACCTTGCAACATTCCTTAAGTAGATTCGCTAAATTGGTTTTTATATCAAAACCATAGGCTCCATTATCCTGAGAGGTCAGCCAAATTTCTTTAACTCCTTCAGAAACCGCATTTTTTAATTTTTTAACTATTGAACTAACCGGATATGAAAATAATGTGCCTCTTGCAAATCTGACACAACAATAGGAACATGCGCCAAGACATCCCTCAGAGATAGGTATGATCTCAATAACAGGATTAAGTCTAATCTGCGGCTCCTCTGTTTTGACATATGGTTTTTCAGAAAAGAAAATCTTATTTCTCTCACCTTTCTCAGCGGACTTTAAAGCTAAAACAATCTTATTAACGCTATACGGATCTACAATGGCTGAGAAGTTTGGAGCAGCTTTAATTACCGCCTTAAAATCAATCTTTGGAAGACAGCCAGTAATTATGAGCCGTTTATTAAAACGGCTTAGGAAACGTAACCTATTCAATATGCGGTCTTCAGTCTGTTTCTTTACCCCACAGGTATTTATCAAAATAAAATCGGCTTCCTCTACATTAGTGGTGACTCTGTAACCAGAATTCAATATGTAAGCAAGCATTATTTCAAGATCCGCTTTATTTGCCGCACACCCATAGCTTTCTATATAAACACTCCTTCCTGATCCACCATCCGTAAAACTTGTAAATTTAGCTAATGACTTCTCCATAGAAATCTCAGTTTTTTGCATTTTTAACAAAAGAATTAGGAAGCCATTTTATATGGTTTACTCTTTTTACACTCTTAGCCTAAAAGCTTCAACCTAATAATACTCGAGCTAAACGTAATTCTCATAATTTTTGACAATAGTTTACCGAGCTTAAGCGTTAATTTTATAAATGAATGGAGCAAACATGTTTAAATCATATTTTGATATTATTATGCAACTATTTATCCAATTTCATTTACCTCATTCTTATGGTGATTGAAGATGAAGCTTATCACGATCTATCTTCCTGAACCATATCTCGAAGCTCTGGATGAACTGGTAAATAGGCGATATTATCCTCATAGAGCTGAGGCAATAAGAGCCGCGATTCGAGATTTAATTGAAGTTGAGCTGTGGAGACGGAATAGACATGGCAAAACTAGCAAGTAAGGCATTACAATATATGTGGAATGAGAATCTTCCTCAAGGTATTCGGGAGCCCGGTTACTGCCGCATACTTGTCATTGGTGTAGGAGGCGCGGGAAACAATACCGTAAACAGGCTGATGGAAATTAATGTGACTGGAGCGGAATGTATAGCGATTAACACTGACCTACAGCACTTAAACGCTGTGCATGCGCATCAAAAAATCCTTATAGGCGAAAAGCTTACGCGTGGTTTAGGCTCAGGTGGAAATCCGGAGATTGGTAGAGCTGCAATTGAAGAATCCATAGAGCAAGTGGAAAAAGTTCTGACTGATGCTGACATAGTTTTTGTGACTGCCGGTATGGGTGGTGGAACAGGAACTGGCGCCGCGCCCATTGTCGCTAAACTTGCCAGAGAGAAGGGAGCAATAGTTATAGGCGTCGTTACAATGCCCTTCAAAATAGAGAGAGGTAGAATAGCATACGCCCTCAAAGGATTAACTGAAATGCAAAGAGAATGCGATACAGTCATCGTCATAGATAACAATAAGCTAATGTGGCTTGTACCACACCTTCCGATAAACGAAGCTTTCAGGGTTGGAGATCAAGTTTTGGCAAATATGATTAAAGGCATAACTGAAATTATATCAATGCCAAGCCTAATAAATCTAGATTTTGCCGACTTCAAAACAATAATAAAGCGTGGCGGAGTAGCCATAGCGGGGATAGGGGAATCGAATGCGCCAAATAGAGCTGAGGATGCGGTTCAAAAGGCATTAAGAATGCCGCTTTTAGATGTAGATTACAGTGGCGCTAATGGAGCTTTGATCCACGTTTCAGGTGATGAAAGCTTAACTATTGAGGAAGCGAATAGAGTTGGCGAAATAGTAACGCAGATGATGAGCGAAGATGCTTTAGTTATATGGGGCGCAAGAGTTGATCCAAGCTTAGCCGGATCCCTCAAAGTTACACTCATTATGACTGGCGTAAAGTCTCCATACCTATTGAGTGGCTTTGTTTCAAAAGCTAATGAAGTATACAATCTAGATCCGGAGAAGCGTTCAGAAAAACGGCTGAAAATTAACTTAGATTTGGATGAAATACCAGTTCTAAGCGACTAGACTTTGACTAGAGAAAAATTTTCCAAGCCCTTTTTATTCTTAATGTTAGTGGTATCCCTTTACCCACTGGTGTTGTTAGCCCCCTCCGTATAGCTTTAATTACGTCGTCAACACTATCCCCATCATTATTTATGAGCGTATATGCCAAACCTATTGTTTCAGGCATATGGGAATCGCTTCCCGCAGTTTGAGGAATATTGTATCGTTCGGCAAATTTTTTGGCTAAATACGTCAGTGGAAGAAAGGGGAAAACTGATGAATTTACGACTTCAATAGCATCCAAACCTAAATTAAGTATTTTATGATTGAGTCCTAATCCATCTTTTAAAAGCGTTTGTGGATGGGCAGCTATAGCTATTCCGCCAGCTTCATGTATTCTTTCGATGGTTTCCTCAACGCTTAATCCACTTGGTATAGGTTCCATAACATTTATACCTAGGATGTGCCCCTCCTTTGTGGAGACTTCTATTCCCGGTATTATCAGAAGATCGTCAATATTGCTTTTGAGAATCTTTTTTGCTCCTTCAATAGTATCATGATCGGTTATAGCCGCTCCATCTAGGCCTTTTTGCCTCAATTGCTTAATAAGTTCTTCTAGGGTTATTAGACTATCTCCAGAATAACATGTGTGAACATGTAAATCTATTTTAAGCGGCAACTTCTATCCTCTATTCTAGCTTACCTTGCTTCCGGGACTCACGGGTTTTTCAGGCTGTATGAAAACGACTTTTTCTCCATCCTGAGCTGCTAGAATCATCACCTCAGATTCTATGCCAAATATTTTTCTGGGCTTAAGATTAGTCACAACTACGATGTTCTGTCCTTCCAGTTCTTCAGCCCTATAGTACTTGGCTATTCCAGCAACAGCTGTTTTTAGATTTCCCCCGCCTATATCGATTGTTAGTTTGAGAAGATTTTTAGATTTGGGCACGTGCTCAACTTTAACTATTTTGCCGACCCGCAAATCGATCTTTGAGAAATCTTCTATGGAAATTTTTTCAGTCTCAGATCTAATTTTATCAAGCATGGCTTGTAATTCCTCCTCTGAGAGTTTAATTTTGTTGAATAGAACCTTAGCTTCCTTAATTTTATGTCCGCTTGTTAAAGGTTTGAGTGCATCGTTCCAGAGAGCCTTTTCTGGCAAATTCAGTAGATCACGGATTCTTCGCGCGGTTGATGGAATGAATGGTTCGAGCAGAATTGAAAGGGCTTTAACTATCTGAGCTGAAACATATAAAGTGTTTGCTGCAGCTTCAATGTTAGTTTTAATTGTTTCCCACGGCTTCTTCTCATTAAGATACCTATTTCCAATGCGGCTTAATTCGATAACTTCACGAAGCGCCAACTGAAGTTGAAAGTTGCTTAATGCCGTATCAACAGATTTAACTTTCTCTGTAATGGCTTCCAGAACTTTCTCATCTAATTTATCTAATCTTGAAATTTTTGGAACTTTGCTTCCAAAATAAGTGTTTATGAATTTTAGCGTTCTATGAATAAAGTTGCCCAATGTGTCATTTAAGTCTGAGTTAACTTTCTCAAGGAAGATTTTCCATGTGAAATCTGAGTCCTTTGTTTCTGGGCGAATCGAAATTAAGGTATATCTCCAGTAGTCGACTGGGAACATCTTAATGGCTTCATCTATCCATATGCCTATTCTGCGGCTTTTTGAGGATTTCTGTCCGCCGAAGATAAGCCATTCATTCGTACAAACATTCCACGGAAGGTTATAATCTTCATGGGTTGCCATTAAAAGCGCTGGGAAAATCAATGTGTGGAACGGTATATTATCTTTGCCTATAAAATACAATGTTTTAGCGTCTTTGTTGAACCAGTATTCCTTCCATTTCTCGCCATCTCCATGTCTCTTAAAATACTCGATTGTTGCGGAAACGTAACCTAAAACTGCATCAAACCAAACGTATATCGTCTTGTTTTCAGCGCCCTTGAACGGCGCAGGTATGCCCCACTTATTATCCCTAGTTATTGGCCTCGGTTTTAATCCCTCTTTCAGCAAATTCAGACTAAAGTTACGGGCATTGTCAGGAAGCTGTCTGTTGCCTTCTATGTATGCTAGGAGCTTATCTTGAAATTTTGGCATGTCAAAATACCAATGTTTAACAGTTTTTATTGTTGGTGTTGCGCCACATATGGCGCAGCGCGGTTCTTTAAGCCTAGTTGGTTCCAGAAGGCGTCCACACTGTTCACATTGGTCTCCACGGGCTCGTTCATAGCCGCAATATGGGCATATGCCCTCAACAAATCTGTCCGGCAAAAAGCGTTGACATTTTGGACAGAATAGTAGCTCATCTTCTTTTGTGAATATGTAGCCATTCCGCTCTATTTTGAGCATCAAATTTCTTACAAACTCTTTATGGACGGGGCTTTCGGTTCTAGTGTAATTGTCGAATGAAATATTCCACTTTTTAAATAGAGATGAAACAATTTTATGGTTTCTGTCAGTTAACTCTTTGGGTGAAATTTTCTGCCTTATGGCTTCAATCTCTATTGGAGTGCCATGCTCATCTGAACCGCTTACAAATAGCACTTCGTCGCCTTTAAGCCTATAGTAGCGTGCGATAACATCCGCTGAGAGAATTGGCAATAAATTGCCTAGGTGAGGTATGTGATTGATGTATGGCCAAGCGGCGGTAACCAAGACTTTCCCGAGTTTAACGCACCCCCTACAATCAGAAAATAATTATAACTCTTATACTTAAATGAAACGGAAACCGTCCGAAAAATTGTTCTTTACTTGAGGTTTCATGTCATGAAAATAGCGTTAGCTAGGGTTCTGGCTAGTGCTCATGTAATATTCCTTATATTTGCCATTTTCCCATAATGCATAAACTAGAAACTGAGGGTTCAATTTGCGCTTAAAAATAATTGTTTCCGGCATAGTTCAGGGAGTTGGTTTTCGTCCATTTGTCTATCGTATAGCGATTAAAAACCGTCTAAATGGATATGTGCGAAATAGAGGAGATTCATGTGTTGAAATATTTGTTGAAGGAGAAGAATTAAACATAAAACGTTTTTTGGATGATCTCGTTAAAAAGAAGCCGCCGCTAGCCCGTATACATGAAATAATCTCCACTCCAATCGGAGTGTCAAGTCAATATGAAGGCTTTACCATACGTAAAAGTTCTACTCAATCGGAGGTTTCCGGATCTATTATACCGCCTGATGTAGCCATATGTGATGAATGTTTAAAAGAGATGCGTGATCCAGCTAACCCAAGATATGACTACTTCTTTATTACATGTGTAAACTGCGGTCCAAGATACACGATTATTGAGAGCGTCCCCTACGATAGAGAAAACACAACCATGCGAGACTTCCCAATGTGTGATTTTTGCAGATCGGAGTATGAAGATCCTTTGAACAGGAGATTTCATGCCCAAACCATCGCATGTCCAAAGTGTGGTCCAAAAATTTATCTCCTAACTAACGACGGAGAGCTTGTCAAGCATAAGGATCCTATAAGGGAATCTGGTAAATTGATTTCTGAGGGATACATTGTTGCCATCAAAGGTTACGGCGGCTTCCATATAGCGGCATCGACGCTTCTAGATGAACCGCTAATAAAATTGAGGAAGGTTAAACATAGGAGACAAAAACCTTTCGCCATAATGGCTAGAGATTTAAACACCGTGAAAACTTTTGCTGAAGTAAGTTCTTGGGAGGCTAGTGTATTAACCTCTTACACTCGACCAATAGTCCTTTTAAAGAAAAGTGAAAATTATTACTTGTCGGATTTAATCGCCCCAGGACTCCATAATATTGGTGTCATGCTCCCTTACACTGGCTTACACTACATGTTGTTTGATGAAGTTTCAGATCCAGCATTTGTTATGACAAGTGCTAATCCGCCAAATCAACCCATAGTAAAAGATGATGAGGAAGCATTTAGAAAATTATCTGAAGTTGCCGATTATTTTCTGATTCATAATAGGCGAATAGCCCATAGATGCGATGACTCAGTTCTACGCATGCATGGGAATAAAATAGTGTTTATAAGGAGGTCTAGGGGATATGCTCCAGAACCCATATTATTGAAGCATGAAGTTAAACACTGTACGCTTGGTTTGGGTGGTGAAAAAAATAACACATCATGCTTAATTCTTGGCGGAAAGGCTTTTATGTCGCAACATATTGGCGATGTAGAGAATCTAGAAACCCTAGAATTTCTTAAAAATGCTTCTAAGGGGCTTATAGAGCTGACGAATAGTAAGGTTGAAGCAGTTGCATGCGATTTGCATCCAAAATTTGCATCAACCTTCTTAGCTGAAAAATTGTCTGAGGAAAACGGATGGGAGATTATTCGCGTTCAACATCATTTTGCTCATGTAGCGGCGCTTATGGCTGAGCATGGTGTTAGTGAAATTATTGGCGTATGTTGCGATGGCTACGGATATGGTTTAGATGGAAAAGCTTGGGGAGGGGAAATAATATTAGGCATAGCTTCAAGCAAGTCGATAGAATTCAAACGTTTAGGACACTTGCAGGAGCAACCCATGGTTGGCGGCGACTTAGCAACACTTTATCCACTTAGAATGGCATGTGGAATACTTTACGGGCATATAGATGTGGAAAATTGGCTCATGAAAAATGCTTCTCATCTCCCTCATGGGGAAACGGAAGTTCAAGTAATCCTAAGTCAGCTTAAAAGAGGAGTCAGCATTAAAACAACAAGCTGCGGAAGAATATTGGACGCGGTCTCAGCAATTTTAGGCGTATGCTATGAAAGAACATATGAAGGTGAACCAGCTATGAAACTTGAATCCACAGCCATTGGTGGAAAAAGAGTTTTAAAAAAGAAACCTGTGATCCGCGGTAACACTTTGAATACTACGGAAATTGTAACCCTCATATTCGAGGAAAGAGAGAAGCTCCCAAAACGCGACTTAGCTTTCTCAATCCACGCCTACCTAGCTGAGGGGTTGGCGCAATTAGCCATAGAAAAGGCTTTGGAGAATGGAATTAAGACAATAGGTTTTTCAGGCGGGGTTGCATGTAATCAAATAATCGCTCAAATGATGCGAAAAATTGTTGAATCGAATGGCTTAACTTTTCTTACTCATGAAGCCTTGCCGCCGGGTGATGGCGGCATTTCGCTTGGACAAGCCTTTACAGCCAGCCTTCTTCAATAATTGCAATAAGCTTATTTATTTGAGCGTCTTTAAAGGTTCGATGAAAATGTGCTTAGCAGTTCCAGCTAAGGTTTTAAAGATTAATGGCGATTTAGCTAAGGTTGATTTTGGCGGTGTTGTGAGAGAGGTTAACATCATGCTTGTGAATGCCAAAGTTGGCGATTACGTTTTAGTACACGCTGGATATGCCATACAGGTTCTGGATGAAAGAAAGGCTGAGGAAACCCTAGCAATCTGGAGAGAAATTATGGGGCTAAAAGATGTTGATGAAGCATGAAGTGGGAAAGAGGATTTAAGGATCCAATTTTAGCAAAGAAGATAGTGGAAAAAATTCATGAAATAACACCGAAAAATGATCATGTTAAAATATGTCATATTTGCGGGACTCATGAATGGGTTATTTCGCATAATGGAATAAGAAGCTTGTTACCGGAAAATGTTGAGGTTATAGCTGGACCTGGTTGTCCAGTCTGTATTGTTCCAGCGGCAGAAATAGATGAAGCGGTTCAGCTAGCGTTAGGCGGGGTTTCTGTAACATGTTTTGGCGATGTACTAAGAGTTCCAGGCTCAGACATGTCGCTTTTAGAGGCTAAGGCTAAGGGCGCTGATGTCAGAGTTGTCTATAGTGTTATGGACGCGGTTAAGATGGCCGAGAAAAATCCGGAGAAGGACTTCGTCTTTTTTGCAATAGGATTTGAAACAACAGCGCCATCAACAGCAGCTGAAATTGTGAGGAAACCGCCAAGGAACCTGAGTTTTTTAGTTTCACATAGGTTGATTCCCCCAGCTATGGAATTTATGATTGGACTAGGCGATTTACAAATTGACGCTTTTATTGCCCCAGGTCATGTAAGCACGATAATAGGTTTAGAGCCATATGTAATATTTCCAAAGGTTTATCGTATGCCAACAATTATTGCGGGCTTTGAACCAATAGACATTTTAATCGCTATTTATATGGCTCTCAGACAAATTGTAAAACGCACAGCCATACTAGAGAACGAATATAAGCGTGCGGTAACATGGGAGGGAAATGTGAAAGCTAAAACGTTAATCAATAAGGTTTTTAATGTTGTTGGCGCTCCATGGCGTGGACTAGGTAGGTTGCCTAACTCTGCCTTAAAAATTAAAGATGTTTTTCGTGATTATGATGCCAGAGAAAAATATGGTGTTAAAATCAAGCGTGGTAGAGATATTCCACCCGGCTGTCAGTGTCATCTCGTCATCATTGGGAAAATTAAACCCACCGAATGTCCCCTCTTTATGAGAGAATGTACTCCTCAAAAACCTTTGGGTGCATGCATGGTTAGTAGTGAGGGAACATGTCGAATATGGTCGCGCGTCATCTCAAATCCTCCACTTTAGTAAAGACTAAGATAGAATGGACGGTAATATTCCTTAATCAATAACTTAAAGAGTCTCTTGATGCAATTATTTTCTCTGTGAAAAATGTTGCTTAGGAATAGAGAATTTGGTGAAATAACTGATTCATGGAACCCTATAGTTGGCTGTTTGCATGGTTGTAGTTATTGCTGGGCTAGAAATTATGCTAAAAAACTTGCGGCCATGGGTGTTGAACCCTATAAGACGCATTTTTTTGAGCCGTTTTTCGCTGAGTGGAGACTTAAAAAAAGTTTTCGTGCTGGAAGCTTTATTTTCGTATCTGACATGGGTGACATGTGGGGCGACTGGGTTCCCTCTGACTGGATCGAGAAAGTTTTAAGGGTTGTTAGATCTAAATTTAGAACGAAATTCTTCTTTTTGACAAAGAATCCTAGACGTTATTTTGAGTTTGAGAATAAATTTAGCGATAATATGGTTCTTGGCGTAACCCTAGAAACTAACAGGGACTATAAGTTAACGAGGGCGCCATCTCCTGCAGAAAGATATGAAGCCTTCCGAAAACTCAACTGGAAACATAAAGCTATAGTTATAGAACCCATACTTGATTTTGATGAACTCTTCATAGACTGGATTTACGAGTTATCACCGAAAATCGTCTATGTTGGATATGATAACTATGGCAATAAACTGCCAGAACCAAAATTAGCAAAAACGCAAATACTCCTAGAAGCATTGAAAGAAATAACGGATCTAAGAATCAAAACCATAAGAAAAGCATGGTATGAAACCTAATATTCCACGTTTCAGAATCGATTCTGCTTCAGTCAGACAATATGTAGACTTGCTACACATTTGTTGCCCCAGTCTCTATAACTATCTCTCCATTTCCTATTTTGAAGCTAGTAAATTAGTCTAAAGATCTCTAACATCGTGGTAGATAACTACTTTCATATCAATTACGCAAATTCCCTGAAATTAGAAACTCAAGTATATATGCATGTTTAAAATAATTTCATTTATGAGGTGGATTGAGCTACGTAGGGAACTTAAAGGCAAATTGTTTCTTTCTTCGATGATGCATTATACGGATGGTAGATTTTGTTCTGAGCGTGGTTTAGGTTCGGCTATGGTTCAGCTTGGCGCCTATCTGGCCGAGCCTCCAGCCTATAATGTTTTGGAGCGTGGTTGGATTCTTCCCCCTAAAAAGGAGGACTGCATAAATTTTCTTCGCAAAGAAATAGAGGCAATTAGATCCAAACTTAGAGAAGTTAAGGTTTGCTTAAATTTGGCGACTCCAAAGCTTGAGTGGGGATTGAAGGCTGCGGAATGTTTCAAAGAAGCTGGCGGCGATATATTGGAACTTAATTTTCACGGTGGATATAAGCGATATTTAGAAATGGGTAAGCTTAGAGCAATGGTTCTCCCAGAAAATAGGAATGAGCTATATAAATGGCTTGAAAGCTTCTCGACGATTGACTTTCCAGTAATAGCGAAGTTTCGGCTTGGAGTTATAGCAGACTACACGCCAATTTTAGATTTTATAGATTCACTGGATTTATTTGGAGTGCACTTTAATATTAGAGATGAACCTTCCAAAAGGCCGAATTTTGAATTTATCAAGCAGATAAGAAAATATAGGTTCTTCATTCTGGCTAGTGGATATGTTAGATCTGTAATGGATGTTAAAATGTTGTTTGAGGCTGGAGCGGACATGGTTGGTCTAGCAGAACCAACCATAAATAATCCTAGCCTCATAGCGGAAATAGCCGATTCCCTAGATCAGAACATAAGGAAATGATAAAAAGGCTAAATGAAGCGCGCCAAATATTTTTAAACTCTTAGTACAAAGAATAAGGATTGAGGTGCATATTATGAAGCTCGTGACAGTTTTACTTCCAGAAGCATATCTTGAAGGTTTAGATGAGTTAGTTAGGCAGAACATGTATCCAAGTAGGAGCGCCGCGATAAGGGCGGCTGTTAGAGACCTATTGAAAAGGGAGCTGTGGTCTAGGCAGTAACGTTTAATATGTTGATGCTGAATCAAAAATTTATTGTGCAGCTGACCCATGAAGAAGCCCGTTGCTGAGGAATAATTGATGACCGTAGGACGGACATCTAAGGTCAGCTGCCTAGACTTTACTTAAAACCTTGTTTGCTAGGTTTCGTATTACTTTTGCAGCCTCCGCTGGATTTTCCGCCTCAATTATAGATCTTCCAATAATTAAATAATGTGCGCCAGCTAAGAGGGCTTTTTCTATTTTTCCGCCCTGCACGCCTATTCCTGGAGAATATATGGGAACTTTTGTCCCTAGAATAGAGTATATCTCTCTTATCTTTTCTGGATACGTTGCACCGACAATTACTCCATCAGCCCCCCACTTTAATGCCTTTTCCGCGAATATTTCATATTGAGGCTTAATTTTCCCCGTTTTTTCATCGTAAACTTTTTGGCCATAACCTTCCCAAGAAGCTCTATGACTCATATATGTGAGGAGTATAACTCCCTTTAACATTTTTCTCGCAACTTCAAAAATCGGCTGAAGTCCATCCTCCCAACCGACGAATGGATTGGCTATTATGGCGTCGAATCCAGCTTTATAATAGTTTTCGGCTATTACTCGATTCGTGTTTCCAATATCGTTTGCTTTACAATCCATTATTGTTGGTAAACCTAGCTCATGCGCTCTCTCTAAAATCTTTTTAACGCCATTAAATAGCCCCAAAGGAAGAACCAGATGATGATTAATTTTTAGGGCGCAAATATACTCATTCGTAGACTCAAGAATATTCATGCTCCTGGCAAAGAGGTTTTTTCCATCATCTATGACATCAAGCGCTAAAACTATTCTAGAATCTTTCCTCTTTTCGGATTCTTTCATAATGGACCTAAAATGAGAAGAACCATCAATTTTCAAGAGCGACAACACCTCCACAAAACTCTCTTACTAACCTAATAGTAATATCTCTTGCTTCCTGAAGTTTATCTAAACTTATGTCAGGCACACCGCAGAATATTAGGAGCGCATTATACGTATCTTCCGTTATCTTTGTACGCTCAGAATCCCTGTATGGGTAAATAGCGATAATCCCCTCATTATCGGAGATTACAATTTCTCCTCCCTTTAAACTCATAGGCTCCTTCATGCCGATACCATAAAACTTTTCACCCTTAACGGCGTAGCGTAGAACCGGTTTTCCAAATATTTTATCAACATCAAATGATGCTATGGGAACCTCAGACTTTATTGATGCTAGATTAAGAGAATCAACAAACGTGTTAATCCTAGGTAAACCACTGCCTGAAAGAATTCTCCTTATTAAGGCTTCAGCAGCTGGCCTACGCTTTGTTGGATCAATTCCAATTTTCCAGAAAAAGTTACGATATAACCTTATAGTTGGCAGATCCTTCAAAGAAGTAATGTTATATTTATCTTTTACTTCGTTAATGACTTTCATTTTAAGAGATTCGAGACGCGCATCTTTTTTCTTAATTTCTAATCCTTTAATAAGCGCTGTCAAAATTAGAAGGTTTGGAAAATCTTCTTTTATCTTCGCATCCACTCTTACATGCATGTTTTAAGCCCCAGAAATTATACTTGATGCATAGAATGTTAAATTCATTACCCTTAGATACTATGCCTTCTAAGTATGCGGAAAGAGTATAAAATATAAACTGGTCAGAAATATATGCATAATGGATGATGCTCCATGTCTCTTGATGAGTATTTAAGGAAGAGAGATTTCAGCAAAACCCCCGAACCTCTTAGTGAAAAAAAGGCTAATGCTGAGAAGAAAAGAGAGGGAAGAATCTATGTTATTCAGAAGCATCATGCAAGCCATTTACATTATGACCTCAGGCTAGAAAAGGATGGTGTTTTAAAGAGCTGGGCTGTGCCGAAGGAGCCGCCTGCAGTTAAAGGCATTAAGAGACTGGCTGTGCAAACTGAAGATCATCCAATTGAATATGCTGATTTCGAGGGAGTTATCCCTGAAGGTCAATATGGTGCTGGAACGGTTGAAATATGGGATAAGGGAACATTTGATGAGGAAAAGTGGGATGAGGATAAAATAGTAATTCATTTACATGGTAAAAAACTTAGTGGGCGATATTGCCTTATTAGGTTTAAAAAACAAAAAAATGGCTGGTTATTCTTCAAAATCTCTTAAACCACTATTCTTCTCACAATCTTTTTAACATAACAAGGGAATTTTTAAGTAAATGATCTTCTACAAAAAATTGTTCTACAAATGAGGGGCGGATTGCAAGAATTATGAAGACTTCCGAAGTAATCTTCCAGCCTGAAGGAAAACGAGTGACTGTTCCTTTTGGAAGTACTATTTTGGAAGCCGCAAAGTCTGCTGGCGTAGATTTAATATCAATTTGCGGCGGTAGAGGAATTTGCGGAAAATGTAAAGTTATAGTTGAGGGGGGAGAAGTAAGCCCATTAACTCAAATTGAGAGAAAACTGCTTTCAGAGCTTGAGAGATCTATGGGCTATAGACTTGCATGTCAAACATCAATCCTCAGTCAAGTTCTTGTCATTAAAATCCCGGAGGAGAGTAGAACCGGTAAACAAAGGCTTCAAGTAGAGGGTATAGAGACGCCGGTGAAAATTGAACCGTTGGTCAAGAAATATTTTGTTAAGATAAAGAAACCATCGCTTCAGGATATACGATCTGATTTTGACAGATTGGTGGAAGAATTAAAGAGGACGTACGGACTAGAAGGATTAAAGATCACATATGATGTTCTCCGAAGATTGCCACTCATCCTTAGGGAAAGCGATTGGGAAGTCACTGTTGTCATATGGAACGAAGACACTATAATAGATTTAGAGATGGGAAACTCGGTTAACAGAATTTTTGGATATGCAGTTGATATAGGTACAACTAAAATTGCTGGTTACTTATTGGACTTGAATTCCGGAAAGGTTTTGGCAGTTGATTCTCTAATGAATCCTCAAATACCCTATGGTGAAGATGTTATTTCAAGAATAACCTACGTATCCAACAATCCCGATGGATTAAATGAGCTTCAACGAACCGTCGTTGACGGAGTAAACCAGATTCTTAAAACGCTTCTTGAAAAAACAGGTGTGAATCAAAGAGAAGTTTATGAAATGACTGTTGTTGGAAACACTGCTATGCATCATTTATTTTTGGGGATAAACCCAAAGTATGTGGCCTTAGCGCCTTATCCGCCGGTCATAAAAAATGGGGTGAACGTTAAAGCAAGAGAAATCGGAGCAGATATTAATCCAAACGGTAATGTGCATGTTCTTCCTGTGATAGGCGGCTTTGTTGGAGCTGATGCTGTTGCAGTAATTTTGGCTACTGAAATCTATAGAAGAAAGGAGCTCTGTATGGCTATAGATATCGGAACAAATACTGAAGTTGTTTTAGGTAATAAAAATGAGATTTTAGCCTCTTCATGTGCCTCTGGACCCGCCTTCGAAGGAGCGCATATAAAATATGGTATGAGAGCCGCAACTGGAGCCATTGAGAGGATAAAGATAGACCCCTATACGCTTGAAGTTCAGTATGAGACTATAGATAATGTTAAACCACGCGGCATATGTGGTTCAGCAATGGTTGATGTTGTAGCTGAAATGTTAAAGTCTGGTATAATAGATGTTTCCGGAAGATTTAACAAGAATATTTCTTCTCCAAGGCTTCGTTTTACTAAAAGTGGAGCTGAATTTGTTTTAGCATGGAAAAATGAAACTGCAATCAATGATGATATAGTTGTAACCCAAAGGGATATAAGAGAGATTCAATTAGCTAAGGCTGCCATACATACCGGGTGTGCCTTGCTGATGAAAAAAATGGGTGTAACGGAACAGGACATAGATTTAATGTTTATAGCTGGAGCCTTTGGTTCATATATAAATCCAGAGAATGCGCGAATCATAGGAATGTATCCTGAGATACCGCTAAATAGGGTGCGTATCGTTGGTAATGCAGCTGGAACTGGAGCAAGGATGGCTTTAATCTCAAAATCATTCAGGGAGAAAGCTGAGAAAATAGCGAGGAAAGTCAACTATATTGAGCTTGGGGCTGAACAGGATTTTCAAGCAGAATTCTTTAATTCTCAATTTATACCCTATGCTGATTTAACTAGGTATCCAGAAACTATTAAGTTGTTAAAAAGATTAGGTAAGTATCCGAAGAAGCTTCCACCCGTCTTCATGTCTAATAAGAATCGCTAAAACATGTTTCATTTATGATGAAATCATAATGCTATTAAGGATTCTTTGAGCTACGCTTATTTTGCCGCAGTTATGCCATACTCCTTATAGTATTTTTCAAATAATTCTTCTCTAAGATTCTTTAATTTCTCACTTATCTTAACTGGATAAGCTTCGCTTCCTCTAATCCTCTTATATTTTTCCGGTAAGGCTGACAATTGTTCCATACAATATTTTCTGATTTCCTTTAAATTCGGGAAATCGTAAACTATTTCACCTTTGATCATTATGGGAATGAGCAATGGTTTAGCGCCTTCAATCTTCTCATCCCACAATGTAATTATGTCTTCAACAAACATGTTATCTTCGATTCTTCTCCAAACCTGTTTTTTGCCCGGTAATGTCGCCTTTCCAATACTGCTTGTAAATTTAGTTGCAGGAATCATTTTTCCATTTTCATCGCTTGTTTCAGCAAGTTTAAATATTCCATCTAAAGCTGAAACTCCGCCTTCTTTGGTGAGCGAATCATAGTTTGCGCCAGTTATCAATTTTGTTCCAACTCCAAACCCATCTACGGGCGCACCTTTAGAGAGCATGTCCTCTATGACAAATTCGTCAAGCTTATCGCTTGCAATTATCTTCACATCGGTTAGTCCTGCTTCATCAAGCATCTTACGCGCTATTTTACTTAACTCAACAGGATCTCCGCTGTCAAGTCTGATTCCAGCTAGTTTATAGCCCCTCTTTTTCATTTCTAAGCCAACTTTTATGGCGTTTTTGATGCCTTCAATGGTTTCATAAGTGTCTACTAGGAGCACGGTTTTATGGGGGAAGCTTTCCGCATATTCTCTAAAGGCTTTTAGCTCTGTTTCCTTAAAGGATTTTTCACTTCTGTATCTCTCCTCAATGAATTTATGTGGTATGGTTCCAACGAACGGTATATCCCATTTCATTGCAGCTATGACAAGTGACGTTCCATCGGCTCCGCCAATATATGCTGCCCTAGCGCCTAAAACAGCAGCATCTCTTCCATGAGCTCTCCTAGCGCCAAAGTCAACTACGGTTTTTGGCGAATAAATTATGTTTTTACCTTTAGCCGCGTAAACTATTCGTGATGTTTTTGTTGCTATCAGGCTTTCAAAGTTCATTACATTAAGCAGATAAGTCTCAAAAAGCTGAACATCTATTGATGGCCCCGTAATATTTATTATTGGTTCATTTGGAAAAACTAGGGTTCCCTCTGGAACAGCATATATGTCGCCTTTAAACTGGAACTCCTCTAGATAATCTAAAAACTCTTTACTAAGATCCTTTCCAGCAACTCTCTCAAGCCATTCACGATGTTTCTTACTTAAACCACGGTTCAATATTTCAATATAGCTTATAAATTGTTCTAAGCCGGCTGCAATAATATAGGAGCCCAAATGTTTCGGGATTTCTCGGAAGAAATATGTCTCAGTTATAATATTGTTTACTCCATGATCAAAATTGCATTTTCCAGAGGTTAATTCATAGTAATCGATAAAGAGAAATAGGTCTTCCTCCGTTAATAGTCCGGTTTCAAGTTGTTTCAAGATTTTCGCCACCTTCTACGATTGCTGAATATTCAAAGTTAAAAAAATGGATTGATATATTTAATCTAAGCGCTGCTACTGATTACTAAAATAAAATGGAGGTGTTTCAGGAGAGATTGTTTAGGCTTTCCGTCTCGATATGTTCCGTCTTTTCTTTCTGATCTCCTTCTCTAATGTGGTCATCTTTTTAAGGGCTTTTGAAATTTCATCATAAATTGCGGGTAGATCCCATCCCCCCGATGAATAATTGTATGAGGTTTTAGCGGTTTTTATGCTGACGGTGACTTCATAGCGTTTCTTTGGTCCCTTAGAGGCCGACTTTATAATACTCTTTGCCTCAAGGATTGGTGGAAGAAATCTGCTTAACCCGTTAACTAAACGTATGAACTTTACTTTTGTAGCCTCAGCCTCAAACGGGTCGGTTGGCAACCCAATCATATATACTGGCACTTCAGGCTTAATGTTTCTAGGTGAAACAAGGTTTGCATAGTCCCTATAGGTTATTATTCCTTGAACTTCATCGCCAACGGTTACTAGACAGTATGAGGAGTTTTGATTAAGCATGTTTTCAGCAACTTTCCCTATTGGGGTTTGGGGATCGCAGGTCAGTAATTGTGTAGACATTGCGGTTTCTACAGGTCGATTTAAAGGACTAATTACGTTTGAAACGCCCATGACATATCTCTCGCTTTCTACGCTAGCCAAAAAATCGAATACTATTTTAGTGGAAGTTATGATTCCAACCAGCTTCTTGCTCTCAACTATTGGTAGATGATCAATTTTCTCTCGTAACATTATTTCCCTTGCTTTAGAAACTTTCTCTTTAGCCGATATTGTTGTAGGCGTGGGCGTCATAATTTTGGAGGCTCTTATCTTTCCTAGGGCGCTATCCTTAACACTATTAACTATGGTTTTAATGTCTATTTTACCGATGATCTTATTTTTTGCAAAAATGGGTAATGCCCTTAGTCTATATTCCGACATTATTTTAGCTGCTTGAAACAATTCAGCGTTGACTGAAATTTTCGGAACGAGATTTAGGAGAGATTCAATTTTTGTTCCAGCGATCTTCTTTACACTTAAAAGATCCCTTACTGTAACTGTTCCAACCTTATTATCCACACGAGTGAACACTTCATAGGAGTTTTTTTCCTTCATTAGGCCTACTGCCTTAGATGCTAGG
>CAYNMB010000001.1:35762-53174 GCA_964398235.1 uncultured Candidatus Bathyarchaeia archaeon
GAACACTTCATAGGAGTTTTTTTCCTTCATTAGGCCTACTGCCTTAGATGCTAGGGTGGAGGGGGAGACAAGAATGCACTCAGAAATGAAATTTCCAACGATTTTTCTAGAAAAATTCAAATTTACATCACAATTAAATTGTATGTCTCAACATCTTTTTATGATTAATGGTTTACGTAATAATTTTAGTATTCTTTAAGCTCATTATGTATTTAAAGTAGGTGATGGGTAGTATAGAGGATGAAAGCAAAGAACTTCGACTTCAGCAAAGCAATAGTTTTAGTTAAAACATTAAAAAATTATGAGCAAGTTACGGCTCAAATAATAAGGGAGAATTTTCCACGCGTTGAAGTCTTAGCGGCTCCATTAAATTTCTTGGGTATAGTGCTAGTTAAGGCTGATTTGCCTCCCGAGGAGCTGGCAAAGGAAATTAAGGCTAAAGTGCCTGAAGCTGAGAAAGTTTTACCCTTATGGCGGTATTCCTCGGCAAAAATAGAGTCCATAATAAATGTTACTAAGGAAATCGCCGAGTGTTTAAAGGATGCAAAATCCTTTGCAGTGAACACCGTGAGGCGGGGAAGACATGATTTCACAAGCTTAGATGTGAACATAAAAGTTGGAGCTGTGCTCAAAGAAATTACTGGATGTCCAGTCAATTTGGATTTTCCAGACAAAATTGTTTTCGTTGAAATTATCGGTCCACATGCTTACGTTGGAATTGTTGATGGAAAAGAGTTTCCTAAAAAGATTACTCCAATAAAATTTCAAGTTAGAGAATATTTTAAAAAAGTTTCACTTGTTCAAATGCCATACTTAGGCGGCTTAGAAATTTCAAGGGAAATGGGTGTCCGAATCGGAAGAGAGGCTCAAACATTTGAGGCTGGAGAGCTGATTATAGCTCCAATAGGGGCTGTGAGGGCTGATGAATTGAATGCTTTTTTAAAAGGGGTTTTTGAAGGTATAGAATCAAGATATCGGATCCAATTGAAAACATATGCGCATAAACCTCACAAAACAAACGTTTACGTCCAAAACTTATATGAGCTCGTTAGAGAAAGGGCTGGGGAGCCGATAATAGTCTTTGAACCTGAGGGCGAACCTATTAACCTAGTGGCCTCTAGACTAGCTGAATTGACGATCAAAAATAGCAGAGTCAATCTTCTTATAGGTTCAAGGGAAGGCATACCTCACGGAATATTCCGCTTCGCAAACCTAGTTATCGACCTTTGTCCAGGAGTTACAATATCAACCGATTTGGCAGCGGCTTCAGCCCTCATATCGCTTGCGTTTGCCGTACATCAAAAATTAAGTGAGAAAAAACGTCGAAAATAAAAATAAGATTTGTTACATTATTTGCATCCTCGCACCAAAATAGAGAAATATACACGCTCCCATAATATTTCATAAAATTAAAAATATGGGGGAGAAGGCTCGGGAGGTATTCGCCCTTGAAATGCCCTGTTTGTGGGGCTAATGTTGAGGAAAATGCGAGGTTTTGTCCTAAATGCGGTTCACCTCTAAGATCATTGGAAGATCTCATAGTGTCTACAACCCCATATATTCCAGGCTACAAAATTAAAAAGGTTTTGGGAATAGTTACTGGAATTTCGCCTAGAACAAGAGGAATGTTGGGCAGATTTATCGCTGGAATAGAAACAATGTTTGGTGGAGAGGTAAAGGCATTTGCATCAGAAATCGAGAAAGCGAGAAGGGAAGCCGTAGAGAGAATGAAGGCTAAAGCCTTAGCTCTTGGAGCAAACGGCATTATCGGAGTGGATCTAGAGACATCAGATGTGGGTTTAGGAGCGGGCATAATATTAATATCCGCCACCGGAACCGCAGTTATATTGGAACCTGAGACTAGCGAATAAAATAAAATGCTGCTTGCATTGAAACATTTGCCTAGATATTAGAATACGTTTGTCTAGGGCATTATTCTCACATTTAGTAGCGCTTCTAAAAGGAAAATTAGTCCAAGCGTAACGAATAAGGTGGAAGCCCCTATTCTAAGATACTTTTCAGGGATAAACCTTAAAATTTTGTAGCCTAAGAAAACTCCAATGGCTGTTACAGCAGTAAAAGCTAGCATAATGCCAACTAAAACGAACAATGGGTTTTCAAACTTAGCAGCTAAGAGGATTGAAGAGAACTGGGTTTTATCACCTAACTCCATTAATGATACTAGTAAAAATGTTTGCATGAATGTGGCTTCCGTTTTTTCACATGTTGCGCCTTCGCTTTTACGAAGAAGAGAAATTAAACCGAAAATTATGAAAATAAAGCCTGTAGCTAAACTTAAGATGCTGTGAGGCAGTAAGGCAAGCAATTCTCCACCTAA
Source organism: uncultured Candidatus Bathyarchaeia archaeon (assembly GCA_964398235.1). Lineage (GTDB taxonomy): Archaea > Thermoproteota > Bathyarchaeia > Bathyarchaeales > DTEX01 > DTEX01. The sequence goes on from CAYNMB010000001.1 coordinate 38,101, forward strand.
TAATGCGCTTAAACCATCAACTAATAGAAATGCTAACATCGCGCCAAAAAACACGGAGGATGCCGATGCCTTTGAAGATAAAATTATAGTGCATATTTGAGTTTTATCCCCTAATTCTGCTAGAAAAATCAATGTAAATGAAGTTAAAAGCGTTGCTAAACCCATGTCCATAAAGCTCCCTCACCAAAGTCCTAAGCTTTGCCTTGTAAATTTCCCTCTATCTGCCGCATCTTTTCTAAAAGCTCCGGCCTTCTTTTAAAGCTAGCTCTAACCGGCTCAAGTATCTTGATTAATGCTTCAGCAACGCCATTTTTCAAGTCTAAAGGATGAAGCTCACCGCATAGATAGGCATCCTTTAAATCTTCATATCTTTCAAAGGTTATGGGTCCACCATATTTTGATGGACGCGGTATTTCAATGTGGCCAAGTTCCGGGAAAACTATGTATTTAGCGTGCTCAAGAATGGGGTTTCCCTCCTCCTGTTTTGGAGGACAGTAGGCAGCCCTAATTTTGCTTCTAATCTCCTCTGGAGAGTCATGGACGAAAATGCAGCTTTCAGGCCTACTTTTAGACATTTTAGAACTTATCTTCTGGCTTATCTTAAGGTCTTCATCAAACATTTTCTTTTCCAACTGACTTGGGGCTTGAAGTCCCGATAAAAGTGGCGTATGCAAGCATACGGGTTTTTTCCAATCAATTTTTTCAGCTACATCTCTAGCTAGCATGTGAGCTTTTCTTTGATCCATGCCTCCACAAGCCATATCAAGTTCCATGTGAAATATGTCTGCAGCTTGCATGCATGGATAAAATATCCATGCTGTTTCAATGTCTGATTGATCCAGCTCCCGCCCCATTATTGTTAGTGCCCTTCTAACTCTCAGAAGCGACGAGCTTTTAGCTATTCTTATAACTTTTTCCCAATATTCTATGTCACTGGCTATTTCTGAAGCCCAAACAAAACGCACGTTGCCAGACCCTGTGACTCCTAGCGCTTCGAAACATTGTTTGAAGTATTCGCCACATATGCGTATGTTCTCCATGTTTCCGCCAAGCTTATTGTTTATCCAGCTATGCCAATCGGCTAGGAAAATTGTGAAATCAAAACCAGCTCTTGCGATATCCTTGATTTTCGAACCGCAGACCAAACCCATGCCGACGTGCATTAGACCGGAGCATTCGAAACCCCAATAGGCTTTTGGTTTACTTACTGTTTCAAGTAGATTACGTAATTCATCAATCGTCACTATTTCCTCAGTGTTGCGTATCACTAGGTTTATCCGCTCTTCAATATCCAAGGGGGATCCACCCTCTATTCTTAAAGCGAATTATTATAAATAACTAGTTAGCATTGACTATAAAATATTCCTTATTCTTCGAATTTGAAGATGAAATCATGATGTCAAGCGCTAATAGCGTTCATTAACTTTTTATTTTTCACTCTGATTAAGAGTTACCGATTGAAGGGTGGTATATATGCAAAGAACCTATAAGATAGCTGTTTTGCCCGGAGATGGAATAGGTCCTGAAGTGATTGATGTTGCCGTTAAAGTCTTGGACGCTGTGCAGAAAGCTGTTGAAGGCTTAAAATTGACCTTTATTTACGGTGAAGCTGGATACAATTGTATAGAGAAGTATGGGACAAATCTCCCCAAAAAAACAATAGACATATTGAAAGAATCCCATGCATGTCTAAAGGGTCCAATGACGACCCCCGAGGATCCAAATGCGCCCCCAAGCGCTGCGGTAACTATTAGAAAACTCTTTAACTTATATGCCAATGTAAGACCATGTAAATCTCTGCCGGGTGTATGGTCGCTTAAACCAAACATAGACCTAGTTATTGTTAGAGAGAATACTGAGGGATTATATTCTGGTAAAGAGTTTGAAGTTTCTCATGGTAAGGGCGTGGCTCTTAGAATTATAACAAGTGAGGCTTCAGAGAAAGTCGCTAAGATTGCCTTCAAGCTCGCTGAAAAACGTAAAAAACATGTCACCTGCGTGCATAAGAGGAACATACTGCGCATAACTGACGGAATTTTCAGAGATGCTGTTTTCAGAGTTGCGAAGGAGTTCCCATCAGTTTACGTTGATGAGGTTCATATAGATGCAATGGCCATGAGACTGGTGAAGGAACCTGAGAAATTTGACGTGATAGTTACGACAAACATGTTCGGTGACATCCTGTCTGATGAAGTTGCCCAAATAACTGGTGGAATAGGGCTTGCGGCTGGAGCAAACATAGGTGATAATTATGGAATGTTTGAACCGGTTCATGGATCAGCTCCAAAACATGCTGGTAAAAACCGCGTCAATCCAATAGCAACTGTTTTTTCAGCAAAAATGATGATGGAATATTTAGGTGAAAAGGAAGCCGCTAAGCTAATTGAAAAAGCCGTGCTTGAGGTATTAAGTGAAGGTAAAGTTAGAACTTATGATTTAGGCGGTTCTTCAACGACAAGTGAAGTCGGCGATGCCATAATTGAGAAAATTCTTTGTAAAAGAGAAGGTAACTAGGCTCCTAGAAGTCTTATGAGGTTAAAGGTTATATTATGTTCAAGGATTTATGTTATTAGAGGCTTGGGTTGCATGAAATTGGCAGAGAGAATGAAACTTATTAAGCCTTCAGGAACCATAGTGATGGCTGAGAAGGCCCGTGAGCTTGCTAGAAGCGGGAAAAAACTCTATCGTTTGGATGTCGGCGAACCAGATTTCGACACTCCCGAGCACATAAAGAAAGCTGCCGTAGAAGCATTAAACAAAGGCTTCACCCATTATACATCAAGTCTAGGATTAATTGAATTAAGGAAAGCTATAGCCGAACATTATAGAGAAAGAAAAAATGTTGAGGTTGATCCAGAAAAAGAAATCATTGTAACGCCGGGGGCGAAACACGCTATATATTGTGCCTGCTTAGCGACTCTTAATCCAGATGATGAAGTAATAGTTTTAGCCCCCACATGGCCTACACATTTCACATGTATTGAAACCGCTGAGGCCAGAATCATTGAACTTCCATGCGGGGAAACTTATAACATTGATGAAGAGAAATTGAAGGAGAAAATAACCAGTAAAACCCGCATGATCCTAGTGAACTCGCCAAATAATCCGACGGGCGGGGTTTTAAATATAGAGGATCTTAAAGTTATAGCGGATTTAGCTAACGATCATGACTTACTGGTTTTATCGGATGAAATATATGATGAGATCCTCTATGATGGAGTTAAAACAGGAAGCATGGCTAGTTTCGAAAATAGAGATAATGTGATCGTCGTTAATGGCTTTAGTAAAACATACGCGATGACCGGATGGAGACTTGGATATGCGATTGCAAATAAGGAAATTATAGAGGCAATGAATAGAATTCAGCAGGCGACGACAACCTGTCCCGCAAGCTTTGTACAAATGGCTGGTGTAGCCGCTTTAAAGGGGTCGCAAGAATGCGTTAGAAAGATGGTTGAAGAATATGATCGGCGGAGAAAATACGTGGTAAAAAGTCTCAACGAGATTCCGGGAGTACAATGTACAATGCCTAAAGGCGCTTTCTACATTTTTCCAAGATTCTCTAACCTAAGGATGTCAAGCTTTGATATTAGCATGAGACTTCTTGAAGAGGAGGGTGTCTGTACAACTCCGGGAATAGTTTTTGGCAAATGCGGTGAAGGACATATACGTCTTTCCTATGCAACAAGTTTTGAAGTTATAGCTGAGGCGGTGAAAAGGATTAAAAGTTTTGTTGAAAGATATTTAGAGGAGTAAATTAAAAAGGCGATGTATCATGTTTGATGAAAAAGCCATAGAAGTTTTAAAAAAGATGACGGAGTCCTTTGGTCCATCGGGATTTGAAAGAGAAACAGTTAGGATAATTAAAGAGTATATGATGCCCTATGCGGATAATGTTTTAACAGATAAGCTGGGATCCATAGTTTTCGTGGCTAAGGGAGAATCTGAAAGACCTCGCATACTTTTAGCTGGACATGTTGATGAAGTTGGTTTTGTTGTTTCAGGAATAGACGAAGAAACCGGCTTCTTGTCCTTTAATCCGCTGGGTGGATGGTGGGATCAAGTGCTGCTTTCTCAACGGGTTGTTGTGAGAACGGAAAAAGGCGATGTGTATGGAGTGATTGCCGCTAAACCCCCTCACCTATTAACTGAGGAAGAAAGGAAAAAGGTCGTTGAAAAAAGAAACATGTACATAGATATCGGTGCAACTTCGGGTAAAGAAGCAAGAGAGACAGGCGTAAAAATTGGTGATCCAGTTGTTCCATGGTCGCCTTTCATGCTTATCCGTAATGGAAAAGTTGCTATGGGAAAAGCTTTCGACGATAGAATAGGAGCATTTATAATGATGGAGGTAATACGCAGAATAAAAGAAGAGAAAATAAGTCATCCAAACACCATTTATGGAGCCGCAACGGTTCAAGAGGAAGTCGGTTTAAGAGGGGCTCAAACAGTAGCACACATAGTTGATCCAGATGCCGCAATAGTTATAGAGGTGGATATTGCTGGTGATGTTCCTGGAATAAAAGCTAATGAGGCTCCAACCAAAATGGGTAAAGGTCCAAGCTTATGTACCTACGATAGTAGCATGATTCCAAATCAACCCTTCAAGGAATTTGTTATAAAAACGGCTAAAGAGGCGGGCATACCGTTGCAGTTATCTATTATTGCCAGAGGCGGGACCGATGCGGGTAAAATCCATATAAGTAGAGCTGGCTGTCCAAGTGTTGTTATAGGTATACCGACAAGACATATACATAGCCATGTAGGCATGTTAAGTCTAGAAGACGTTGAGAACGCTGTAAAACTCATACTGGAGCTTGTCAAGAAGCTTGATGCAGACACCGTCAATAGCTTCATCTCCATTTAAATTTGGCGTTAACCATTGAAAATTAAAGTCTCCTTTATCTCCTATCTTTTGTATAAAAATGCGAAAAATTCTAAGGTTTATTTTATTTACTCGGCTAAAAGAGATTTTTCATCTAAGCCAAGTCTTTTAGCAATGTTCTTTATTTCCCTCCATGTTCTTTCTGGAACTTGAATTCCTTCTCTAAGCCTTATTTTCTCAGTCAAGTACTCCGGTTCACCGGGAATAATTACTTCCCTGAAGCCTGGTCTAGGTTTTGAAGATTTTATCACTTTAAGTAGCTCGGTAACCTTTTCCTTAAACTCTTCAACTGGTACGAATTTATCAATATTTATGACTTCGAAAAAGACGCCGTTCCCCTTTTTTGTCTCCATGTAAGCGCATCCGGAACCAGCAAGTATACCGCACAAAATGTCAACTGCTAAACCTAGACCAAAGCCTTTATGTCCAGCAATATCCCCACCTAGGGGTAGCAATGCGCCCCCCTCATAGAAGTCCCTAGGATCATTGCTTGGATTTCCATCTTTATTAATAATCCATCCTAACGGTATTTTTTCACCCTTATGTAACATAAACCTAAGTTTTCCTTCAGCCACCACGCTCGTTGCAATATCTATGACGAAAGGAAACTTCATATTAGTTGGGAAAGCGAAGCTGATTGGTCCGGTTGACAACATACGTTCCTTACCACCGAAGGGTGCAACTGATTTAATAGAGTTAACCATCGCTAAACCAATCATGTTTTTCTCCGAAGCCATAAGCGTGTAGTCAGCTAGTCGACCAACATGATTACAGTTAAAAACGCAAACAATGCTCACATCATTTTTCCCAGCTTTCTCAATAGCCTTCTCCATAGCTTTTTTAGCTACGACTTGCCCAAAACCCCAATTACCATTTATGATTGCCAACGAATCAGTTTCCTTTATAACTTCTATTTTTGCACCAGGTTTAATTACGCCATCCTCAATAGCCTTCACATATTGTATCACTCGAATAATGCCGTGGGAATCGTGACCAACTAAATTAGCCTTAACTAAAAACTCTGAGACTGTTTTAGCTTCCTCGGGAGAAGCCCCAGCCGCTAAAAATATTTTAGTTCCAATTCTAACTAGTTGATTAGCTTTGAAAACCGGCATTTTTTCACCAACATCGTTCTAAAAAGGCAAAAATACTATTTAGGTTCTTTGGTGAACTCTTCCTCTTTAATGAACTTTTTCACCTCTTTTGGAAATAGGAGGCCTATAAGCCCTCTTTTAGAGAGATTGTTGAAGTACACGTTAAGCGAAATTTCAGCTTCTTCCGGCATCAGCTTATATTTTTCGACCAAATAGTTGGCTATGTCGCCTATGGTTCTTTCACCGTCACATAGCTCCCAGACTATTGAACCAATTTTATCAAGCCTAATTATTTTTTCTCTAGGTTCCGGTGGAAAGAGCTTGCTTATAATGCCCTTCTTTTCTTCCTTCGGTGAGGGAGGTCTCAATGGAACTGTTATTTTTATTTCTCTTGTTTTTCGATCCCTCACCCACTTTAATTCAGGATTTCTAATCGGTTTGGCTTTAAGAAAGATGCTTCTCGGCAATTTTAATTCTTTTTTCTTTTTTCTCCTAAACAATCTATTAAATACCATTCATCATCCCAAAAAAAGAAAAGACTTCGATCCTTAAATCACTTACTTTTTCTCATAAACTCTAGAATATTTTAGAGAGGATTTACCTTAAGTAGAAAATCCACAATATTTTATTTGTGTGATATCATGTCACTTAAAGATGCACTTGAAAAAATTCAGGAAGAAATTTTAAAAAAGGATGAAATACGGCAAGAAATACAGAATATAGTCCGTAAAACTACTCGTTTATCTAAACAAGCAATTTTCCTTGCACATAAAGATAGAATTGAAGATGCTGAAAATTTGCTAAAAGAAGCTAGTGGGAATCTGAGCAAACTGGATGAAATCTCAAAAACTTATCCGGATCTATATTATAGTGGATTGGTGAATTCGGCTTTTGAAGAATATGCTGAAGCTAATCTCTTTTTAAAAATTATCAGTGAGGGAAAATTTGTAGATCCAAGGGAAATTGGGGTTCCGAGCGAATCATATGTTCTTGGATTGGCTGATGTTATAGGCGAGCTGAGACGTAGATCCCTAGATCTCATTAGAAAGGGTAACGTGAAGGATGCTGAGAAATGTTTGGAAATAATGGAGACGATTTATGCTGAGATAATAAGCCACGATGATTTGCTCATACTTATTTCGGGACTTAGGAGAAAATGCGATATCGCTAGACGAGTCATCGAGGCGACAAGAGGAGACGTAACCGTTGAGATTAGAAGAAGCATGCTTAATAATGCTATGAAAGATCTTCAAAAAATTTTAGAGTCCATGTCATCTACAAAGTGAGAGGACATGAATTACATTCCCCTGCTTCAAGAAATTAATTTTTCTCTCGAAAAAGCTAGGAAACTTCAAGTGAATCTTTCAAAGAAAATTATTCTTGAAGATTGTTTTAATAAACCGATTAAATATGTTGCAGGAGTTGACGTTGCATATGTAGATAACCAATCCATCGGAGCGGTTGCTGTTCTAGAATATGGCTCCATGAAGGTTGTAGAGCTAAAAATTGCTGAGGTCGCCACACGCTTCCCATATGTGCCGACACTACTTTCCTTCAGAGAAGTCCCTCCAGCGGCTTCAGCAATAAGAAAGCTCAAAGTAAAGCCTGATGTTTTCTTGGTGGATGGACATGGTTTTGCTCATCCATATCGACTTGGTCTTGCCAGTCATTTAGGCTTAGTTTTAAATATAGCCGCCATAGGCGTTGCTAAAAACCTCTTATGCGGAAGAATTATTGAGGTTAAAAATAAAGTTTGGAAACCTATAGTTCATAGAGGTGAGATAATCGGCGGCGCGGTTTACACAAACCCAAACGCTAAACCTATTTACGTTAGTGCTGGACACAAAGTGTCTCTAGAATCCGCCATAAAAATTGTTTTAAAGTGTTCAAAAGGGTATAGAATTCCGGAACCTATACGTAAAGCTCATGCTCTAGCCAAAAAGATTAAAACTGAAAAACTAAAAAGGAAGTGTTTGTTGAAACAATAAGATTTAGGGGATTAAAATTGATTGATCCTAGGCTTAAAGATGTTATAGATAAGATTAGCGACGAATCATTGCGAAATAAGCTACTAGAATTCATAAGCGACTTATCAATCACGATAGGTGAAGAATCTTACACCGGTCTGCCATTTGAAGAAGCCCCTGCAAGTAGATCTCACCATCACAGTTATCCTGGAGGGTTATTGGAGCACACCTTGTCAACTGTTAACATTGCTATGGCGCTTTGCGATTCTATTGAAAAAATTTATGGAGGAAAAGTAAACAGGGATCTAGTCATTAGCGGAGTCATTTTACACGATGCATGTAAAACGTTCGCTTATACCAAGAAAGAAGATGGCGCTTATTGTTTTTCTCCCCTAGGCGAACGTTTAGACCATCTGACGTTAACGGTTTCCGAACTCATTAAAAGAGGATTTCCAACCGATCTTATACATATTGTAGCTGCCAGTCATGGTCAAGCTGGACCCATATCTCCTAAAACAATTGAAGCCCTAATTTGCCACATTGCAGATGAGGCTGATTCAAAAATGAACTTTGAAATTCTTAATGCAGCCAAATATCTGGTTAAGGAGGCAACGGGAGAGCCATGGGATAGAATGGATTCGAAAACAGCTCTTGCAATATTGGCGCTAAAAGCTGAAGAGGGATGGGAGGGCTTAAAGAAGGGTATAGAGTCCCTTAAACGAGAATAACATTCTCCTAAAAAGGACGAAAGGAAATGTTTTGGTTAAAGGCTTATTATTTTAGCTTTCAGCTGCTTCAAATCTAAAATTGCTATCGTGGATTTGCCAGTTAAATATCCGCATACTTCCCCTGGATTTATGACTAAAGTTTTTCCTACAGTATAAGTCTCCGCTTTATGCGTATGCCCATGAATAACAACATCATAATAATTTGAGCTAACAAGAGCCTTTAGTAAAGCTTCTTCCTCACCATGAATCATTGCGATTTTCAAGCTATCGGCAGTTATTTCCGCAAATTTTCCATAAATTTTCGCCCCTATCTCATTAAATTTCTTCCTTAAGAGATTTTTATCCCCATCGTTGTTTCCAAAAACTCCTATTAATTTGGCCTTTAAAGGCTTTAAATGTGAAACAGCGAATGGTGCAACATAATCTCCGGCATGAAGCACTAAGTCCACTTCCTCTCCATTTAATGCTTCTACTGCTTTGTCAATCATTTGAAGCCTGTCATGAGTATCGGCCATAATTCCAACTTTCTTAATGGTCGTCATTTATCCTCCCCACTACATTTATCATCATCACCAATAGATATAGGTTTTTAAATCATAGTTAACAATAAATACCATGTAAAACAAAAATTAATTATTAACTTAAAAAGAAAAAATCTTGAAGGTAACGTTATGGTGAGCCAAAAAATAAATATTTTTTACTTATTTTCCCTAATATCCACATTGGCTTTAATAGCATATATCTCCTTCATTTCTATTTCGCGTCTTAGTATAGTTGTTGGAGCTACTGAAGTTAAGACGATGGTGATACTTATTTTAGCTCTCTTGATAGTTTCAGTGATAATACAAGTCTTCCTTATATTTTCTTCTCGACGTGAGAAATGATTCATCCGTCTTCATGTTATCGAGAGCGATTTTCTGCTGTTTTGTATTTTGTGAAGCCGCAGTGTCCACATGTATACCGGTCTCCATGATCAGCCATGAAATATCCTGCTCCGCATCTATCGCATGTAGGGAGTAATCTTTTAAGTTTTCCATTCTCGATTTTATAGTAGGAAGAGATAAACCTTTTCTTAGCTTTTTCTTTTTTTGACATCTACTTTTAACCCTCCTCCTTTTTAGGCGAATTTCTCCTTATTATATGTTCTGGCTCTATCATTCTTGCTTGCTCTGGCGAATCATATACATGTGCTTCACCTATCGCTACCTGAAGCCCTGTCATGGTTTCAACCTTCCTTACATACACCTTTTCAACATCGGTTTTGAGCATCCTAGCAAGTTCATTTCTTATTTCTAGCCGTGGCGGTGTCGGCGAGTTTTCATGAAATATCTTAAAAACTACTTCATTTCTCTTTAGCAGTTCGTTACGCCTATTATTTATTATCATGATTTTCACCATAGGCCACCCTTAAGCCCATAATTTTTAAGATTCTTCCTACTTTAATTTTCCGGTTTATAAATCATTTTATTTAAGATTTCATACATTTTTTCCTTAGCTTCTTTAGTGACTTTTATCACAACTATTCCTTCATTAGGTTGACCATAAACAACTATGGAATTTAGGGGAGCTAGAATCGTGGCAACTATCGTAAGTAAATCTTCTTCACCTTCAACTAAGATCTTTACTAAATCATCAGAGTTAATTGCCTCATTAATTATCCGCCAGGAATCTTTACTGATGGCTCCAGGCGGATTAACAAGATGTAGAACTTTCCTTACATTAGCATCCATTTCTTTTTCTTTTACTGGTTTTCGCATAGATCTATTATCAACAATATAGACATCTAGTGGAAGACCGCTTTTAAGAATGCTTCTAGAAATAACATCGCCAACTGAAATCACTTTCCTCGGTTTTATTGAATCAATTATCTTCTCAAGTTTTCTCATTGTTTCATCGAAGGAACCACCGATGAGTAAACCCTGCGGCTCCTTAAGCTTTTTTCTAAGTTCAGGTGTGAGAATATGCGTGTACTATTCACCTCACCCTTATAGCATAGCGCCCTTTTCTCTGGATCTTTAACGTTTTCGCTATTAGAGAGTTCTCTGGATCAAATATTATCACTAATCCGCTGAAGTCTTCACTTAAATCGGTTGACTTACAGTTTGGACATACGTTTTCTTCAGTTACATAATGGCATCTTCTACACGCTTTCTCAACCATTTTTCAGCACCAAAAAATCATTCTTTTTCCTCGCCTTCTGACTTAATTTTTTTAACTTCCTCCTCTATCCATTCAAGCTTTCCAAGAAATGGTTGACGCGCTGTAACACCTATCTTGCCAAAACCAGCGCCTTTTCCAATCGATATTGCAGTTATCCTCACGCGGACTCTATCTCCAACAGATATTTTACGCTTAGTTTCCTTACCCATTAAAATTCCTTGTTTTTCATCATATACTATGAAGTCATCCATAAGCTGTGATACATGAAGCAAAGCATCGGCTGGTCCGATGCGTATAAACGCTCCAAAGTCGGTGACTTCGACAACTTCTCCTTCGACAACTTCGTGGATTTTTGGAAGAAACGTTAGTAAAGAAAAGTTCACTTTATGATGAGTAGCTGGTTCTCCTGGAATCACCTTTCCAATCGGCGAAACCTTAACGTTTGTAACCGCTATTAAATAGCCTAGTTCTTCATCTACTACGCCGACATACTTAGCCTTTAATTGCTCTAAAGCCACCTTATAAAGTGGCTCATTAAATTTATTTGGTGGTATGCGAACAGTATCTTCAACCGTCACTAGATTAAACGTAATCGTTCACTCCTTTTTCAGTCTAGCATAACATTAAAGACTATAAATACTTCGCTACACAAGGTAATTTAAAAATGTAAAACGCGATTTAAAAGTTTTTCCAATGCAATCTATTCAAATCGTCTATCAACAATCTCCCATACCTCTGGCCCCGTGCCAATTAGCGTCACTGGAATAGATATTTCGCTTTCAACCTTCCTAATGAATTCTTTCGCCTCCATAGATAAATCGTTAAAAGACTTTGCGCCCTTACATTCAGGAAATAGAACATCAATTTTTGTTATAGCTGCTTGGGTTGCACTATTTAACATAACCGCTCTTTTAGCCAATTCAAAATTAAATGGCGCCGCTCTTCTCCTTCTACCAGTTACCGTAGCAACTTCAGCCCAACCCCTCCTTTCAGCCTCTTCCCATGAAATCTCTCCGGGAAGCGGTCCCGCGCCAACCCTAGTTACATATGCCTTAAACACAACTATTACTTCATCAACTTTTTTCGGTCCTATACCAACATCAGAACATGCTGCTGAAGCTGTCACATCCTTCGATGTACAATAAGGATATGTTCCATGCCAAAGGGAGAGATATGTTCCTTGAGTTCCCTCGACTAAAACGTTTTTTCCGTTATCGATCGCAGTATTAACTTCCAAGGGTACATCTGTGAGAAATCTTTGCAATTCAGGTATCTCCTTCGCAAGTTTAGCTCTACGAAGCACGCGGTCTGCATTACATGGTCCAGTGCCAGTTCCAGTTGTACGTATTTTTGATGCTAAGTGTCCCATTTTATCAGCTTCAATATGCTTAGGCTCAATTATGGCGCATTGGGGGTCAAGCCCTACTCTACCTTCAACGCCGGTGAGCTTGACTTCACTTAAAAAGATGTTTGGGTCAACAAGAACTCCTGGACCTATTAGTAAACGGCATTTTTCATACACGAATGCACTTGGAACCATGCGAAGCTTATAGGTTTTGTCTCCATAAACAACGGTGTGTCCAGCGTTGGGTCCAACTCCCGCCCTAACAGTGATGTCAATTTTGTCTTTAAGCGCTAAATAAGAAATTATTTTTCCTTTTCCCGTGTCGCCAAAAAAGCCGCAAACTACAACGGTACATGTCAATTTAATCATCCTCCGATAAGCAAACTATCAGTTAGATAATTCTTCTTATTAATGTTACCTTCCATCTTTGCTCTCACTGGAGTCTTTATATACTTGTTAATAATGAAATTTTTACCATGTCCATACCTATAATTCAAATAATTCCAGTTATCGGACTGCCAATAATCAAACGTGGTGACGACCTAGGTGTTTTGATATGTGAGGCTGCTGCCAAGCAAGGAACGCCAATAGAGGATGGAGACATAATAGTTGTAACTCACGTTATTGTTTCAAGAGCTGAGGGTAACGTAATAAACCTTGACGAAGTAATCCCCTCCGAGTTTGCGAAAAATATTGCTGAAGAAACTGGTAAAGATCCAGCTTTGGTTGAGGTTGTTTTAAGGGAATCTAAATCAATTGTTCGAATGGACGGAAGACACATAATATGTGAGACAAAACATGGTTTTATATGCGCAAATGCCGGCGTCGACAGATCCAACGTTCCCGGAGAAAGAAACGTTGCTACACTACCAAAAGATCCAGATCTATCAGCCCGAAAAATAAGGCAAAGTATAAAGAATTTCTCTGGTAAAAATGTAGCCGTAATAATTTCGGATACTCATGGCAGACCTTTACGAAGAGGTGAAATAAATGTGGCTATCGGTGTAGCTGGAATTAAACCAATTCGTGACAGGAGGGGTGAAAGGGATTTGTTTGGATACATACTTAGAGTTAAGCAGACAGCCATAGCGGATGAGATCTCATCTGCCGCAGAGCTGGTGATAGGTCAAGCTGATGAGGGAATACCGGTTGCTATTATCAGAGGCTATAAATATGAGGTCTCTGAAGACGCGACGGCAAAGGATCTTATAAGACCTAGGGAGAAGGATCTCTTCATATAGGCTATTATCGTGGCTCTCATCTTATTTTGCCCCTTCTTATTAGCGCTTCAGCCTTCTTTAAATCTAAGGGAGTGTTAATGTTGAAGAATGTTAATAAATTTATGTTAAGTTCCTCCATAATCAGTGTTGAAAGATAACGGACTCTCTTAAGAAACGATATCATAGATCTTATTTTATGCTCGCCCCTCTTAAAGGCTTCTTCTGCGGCTCTTAAAGATGGCTTTGTTCTATAAACTGATTGAAGCGGTTCTATGTAACCGTTTGGCCATCTTGGAATAACGGCATTAACTCCAAGACTTACATCAAATAGTAATTCTATTAATTCTCCTGAGATAAATGGGGTGTCACACGGTAGAAGAACGGAATATTTGCCTTGAGCGTTAGTTAACCCGGTTAAGATGCCAGTTAATGGGCATTGTGGTAAATTAATTGGATCCACAACTATTTTTGTCTCGGCAGGTAATATTTGCGAATAAAGCGTTTTTTGATTATCGGATCTTATGCAAACTATTACTTCATCAACATACGCTTCAATTTTCTCGAGAACATGTAATATTAGGGGTTTATCCGACAGCTTAACAAGCGCCTTATCGGCTCCAAACCTTTGTGACTTACCGCCAGCGAGAATTATTGCCGATCTATCCATTATTTTTCTCCTTTAATCTTTTAATTAATGGTCTTCTAAGTCCTTCATAAGCGTATGCATTAGGATGTAAATGCTTTAAAGAGCAGATTGCTAACGGATTCTCTAATGCTTCGCTTTATTTAAGATGTAGGCGATTATCTCGTCAGCAATATTTACTTTACTCACGCTTTGCAATCCTCTCCATCCCGGTTGGCTATTAACCTCCAATATTACTGGCCCATTCTCGCCCTCCAATACGTCGATGCCAGCTACTTCGCAACCAATTATGTTGGCAGCTTTTATGGCTAAATCCTCGATTTCTTTTGATGGTTTATATGGTACTGGCTTGGCGCCTAAGCTAATGTTGGTTTTCCAAGAGTTTGAAACACGTTTCATCGATGATAAAACACGGTTGCCGAGCACAAAAATTCTAAGATCGTAATTCCCGTGGGGAAGAAATTCTTGTAAATATATTACTTGATGATTAAATTCGAGAGCTCTAAAAATTCTTTCGGCAATATTTGGGTCTGATATTCTTGTTGAACCGATTCCGCGTGAACCGAATATTGGTTTAATAACGACGTCTCCGCCAAGTTCATGGAAAGCTTTTATGGCATCATTAGCATTTTCAGTAACAATAGTTTTTGGAACTGGTAAACCAGCTTCTTCGAGAAGAGATAAGGCGTAGTATTTGTCAACTGCCCGTTCAATCGCCGAGGGCGGGTTTAATATATATAGTCCAAGCCTCTTAAGTCTATGTAATAAATCCATTCGAAATATTATTTCTTCCAATGAACCGCGTCCAATCGGACGTATTATTAAGGCTTTAACATTTCTCAGAACATCCGTCTTCTTCAGAGAAACTTCTGGCTTAAGGCCAACCCTAGCCATAAGATTTGAAAACCTGAAACATAGTGGTTGAAGACCGCGTTTTCTAATAGCTTCCCTTAACTGAATTGAACACCATGAATTCTCGTTACGTGTTAAAATACCTATCTTTGTTTGCAATTTTTTGCCACCTGAGTATAG
>CAYNMB010000002.1:0-1243 GCA_964398235.1 uncultured Candidatus Bathyarchaeia archaeon
ATTCCTTCAAAAACTGGTTTATTAAGCATCATCTTTTCATGCTGAAGTAGTTTATGTATGGGTCGCACCAATGACTCCAATACTGAGCAAAATTTTTCACTGGAACCGGATTCAGCGACTCCTCCCCCCTTGGACATGGATTCCGTCCAACCGGCATACTAAATAATTCGTTGACGTATCCTATGGCTCCCTCAGATATCATGTGATCCAGATTGTTGATTAATAATCCGTAAACATCCATGGAGAGATACTTCATAACTTCCATTAGGTATGGAGTGTCTCTAGGCCATACAACAGTCCAATGATATTCTAAATCGCCTAAATAGGGCTTCACTTCACCCTTTCTAACCAATAGTCCAAAGGGCTCCCAAGTATCACCTAGATCCATAAGCTTCCTTTTAACCAATAATTGGTTTATGTCCCTCCACGAATTTAGAAGGCTTTTTCCATAAACAATGTTCTTCAATGCGGCTAGCGCCACCACCCCAACGGAGCTCTTTGTCTCATCCTTT
Organism: uncultured Candidatus Bathyarchaeia archaeon; assembly: GCA_964398235.1. Taxonomy (GTDB): domain Archaea; phylum Thermoproteota; class Bathyarchaeia; order Bathyarchaeales; family DTEX01; genus DTEX01. The sequence continues at coordinate 513 of CAYNMB010000002.1, forward strand.
AAATCCAGCTTTGGTTCAATGGTCATTGGAGGCAAGCCGGCGGCATTCATAAACCATCTTTTATATCCATCCAGCAACATATCTCTAAACTCAGCAAGCTCCGCTGGAACTTCCATCTTCAACTCCTTCAGAGAATTCATTAAATTGTCTAGGCACTCCAAGAACAATGCGTTCACTTCAACAAGCGCAAATTGATTCTCCGAAGAAACCTTCTCCCTCCAATCCCACGGCAATCTAGCTGGCCATTTCACTCCATCAGAGGAATATACTGTGTCGATCCACGAGGAATTAGCCCTACATACCAATAACCCATCGTATAGACTGCAGCCCGAATAGCTTTCTCCAGACATCAACCTTCTATAAGCCTCAACCATTAATTTAGCGGCTTCTTTAACAACGCTTGCATTGCCAGTTAATCGATAAATTAATGTAGCAACGTTAATTAGCTGTGGGAAAGCATCGCTTGAATAATCTCCTTTCCATATCAGCGTCCTTAATCCTCCCGCCTCATAGGAGATTTTAATTAACGCCCTGACCATGTTAATGAGCCATTCAGATAAGCCCAGCAAAATATATGTCCGCAGATTCCATCTAATCCCCTCCAGCAGATCCCTAGCCCACACTCTCCTAAACCACATGGCTCCAGCTCCAGGCGCCAGAAGTGAATCTATCACCGTGTTAAAGCTCAGTAATCTGTCTATTCTTAGCATAATTGCTTCAAAAACTCGTGG
>CAYNMB010000002.1:1343-4249 GCA_964398235.1 uncultured Candidatus Bathyarchaeia archaeon
GCGGCATCCGACTCCACTATTAAATTGTTTTCCCTAAATGAAATGTTGTAGTTGGGTTGCACGTTTGATTCAGCGTTCCGCATGTCAAGCAGGGGTGCGAAGATTGAGGGTCTTGAAGCATAGGCGGTAAGCACTCCAAAACCCTCCTTTACCGCCACAGTTATGTTTATTCCATAATGCCTCCCCCTTTCATCAACGTAGATGTAGCTGGCGGAATTACGTTGGACTCTTACGAACAGAGGTTTAAGATTGTCAGCATCCAGCGGCTTATAATAAAGTGCATCCAACAGCCTATACAACTCATCGTTTATGGGTCCCGCCAACAATCCCTGCCATGAGAAATCCCTATTGCCGCCATGCAATACTCCTAAACTAGTAATTATGGCTGCGTCAAAGCTTGAGGTAGAATACTCAAGTAAAATATCTCTTATCAGCACATGTTTGTTTCGAGCATAATCCCAATCAGAATTTTCGTAAACCTCAACATCGCAATAAACATTATAGTCTCCCGTAATCCCCATATTAAGCAAGCATTTTCCCCAATACTTCCTTCATTCAATAAAATAAAGCCTTTACTCATTCCCGCTGCTTCTAACGAGAAAGTATAAAAAGAGATGTGGGAATTGAAAGTAATGTGAAGGGTTTTATGAGGGAATAAGGTGATAAATGAGGCTGGTAGGTCAATACGTGAACATATTATCATTAGCATAACCCCAGACCTAGCTTTAGAGCATGGCTATACCTATGCCGGCGGGTTGGGTGTACTTGAAGGCGACAAATTTTACGCCGCATCCAAAATGGGATTAAACTACATTGTTTGCTCATTGTTTTATAAGAATGGCTATGTAAACTATGACTTCGATAATCAAGATAACCCTATCAGTAAGCCTCAGCCGCAACCCAAGGAATTTTTAGATGAATTAAAGGTGTTAGATGAACTAAAAATAGGGTTAAAGAATGAAGAAGTCAGAATCCAAGTGTTAGAGCACTCTCAAGGCTCCGCTAAAGCAATCTTCTTCAATCCCACATCGCCGGAATGGGCTGCAAAATTAACCGATAGGCTATATATAGAGAAAAGTATTGAAGAACGCTTTTATAAATACGCCTTACTCGCCGAAGCATCGGAAGAATACATACGTAGAAACGTATCTTTCGAAGATATCGAATACATTGATCTCCAAGAAGCGTACACCGCGCTTCTACCATTATTTCTAAGGATCCCCGGCAAATATAGGCTTGTCATCCATACGGCTGGACCTTGGGGTCACCCAACTTTTCCACGTGAATTATTTAGAAGAGAATATGGATACATGTTTGTGGATCCGGAGGTAGTGTTGACTGAAATAGGGTTATCGGCGTCGGAGCAAGCCTTCGCCGTATCTGCAAAGCATCTAGACATACTGCTGAACGTGTTTCCGCATCACAGCGAGAAGATCACCTACGTTACCAATGGCATAAATCTGGATAGATGGATGAATAAAGATTTACGGGCTAAATATGAGGATCATGAATTAAGCCTAGATAAATTTGTTGAAAATAGGCGTAAAATGAAGGAGAATTTAATCAATTATTTAACATCCTTCAAGGATATTGACTTAGAAGATAAGTTTATTGCCGTGTGGGCTAGGAGGCTTGTGCCATATAAACGACCCGATTTTCCGGCTAAGCTAATAAATGATGTGAAAGATCTCCCTGTAGTGCTAGTGTTAAGCGGTAAGGCTCATCCCTACGATAAGAGTGGATTAGAATACATGAAGCTGTTTAGGAAGCTTCATAGAGAAAGGGAAAATGTAATCTACATGCCTAACTACTCTATAGATGTTTCTAGGGTTTTGTTAAGCGGGGCAGACTTACTCCTATTTACGCCGTTCTCGGGATGGGAGGCTTGCGGTACAAGCTACATGAAGGCGGCTGTAAACGGCGTTCCAACCCTAGCGTCGAGAGACGGTGGAGTCATAGAATTCATAGTGGATCATGTAAATGGATGGCTTTTCGGCGAAGATGTTAGAACGCTTATAGACTACTATAGTGCAGAGGCGCAAAAAATAAATGAGAGAGAATACACGCAGTTCCGCAATTTATTCCTAAAAATATACAAGCAATATGCCAGTAATCCAGAAGACTACTATAGAATTGGGCTAAACGCTCTGAGAACATTTGCTTCCCGTACAAGCATGGAGCGGGTGTTAAGAGAATATTATCCGGGATTGGTTAGGGTGACCGTTTAAATAAAATTTAGACCCTCGATCTTAAACTCGGATCTTAATATAAATTAGAATTAATGCTAAAATCGATAGAATTATGACGAGCTTTGTTAGGAGACCGTTTCTTTCCCAAATCATTAATGTGGCATTAAATCTTGTAATAGGATTTCCGGAATTAAGCATTCTAAAGATTATTCTCGCTTCATCTTTTGTAAAGTATCCTCCATCAATCCTCACACCATGGCTTTCAGCCTTCTCAAACTTATGTCCCCTAAACCAAAATGCATTTGTGAATTCAGTTTTCAGCCACAATTCAAAATCTTCGAATAGCTGTATGACTTCTTCTCTTCTCATCTTAGTCGCCAGCCTCCTAGTTCACTGATCCACTAATTAAGAGGGTAGCTTAGCCTTAAATTCTCATTAAAATTATCAGCAACAACACTATTAGAACCATCGTTGCAACGAAGGGAATTATGCTTTCAAAGTCGAGGGGCTCTCTAGAGACCGTCCTCTTATCTATATCTCTAAGGAGTTCTTCAGAAAGCCCCTTAGCTGAGGATGAGGCGTCTTCTTCCTCCACATCTCCTTCAAGCAACCTCATTTTTAATGCCATCTTAGCCTCTTCAAATATTTCCGTTATATGCTTAATAACCTCCCTTTTCTCGTAGCCAACCAACTTTGAAAAATCTCTTACAGCCTCAT
>CAYNMB010000002.1:4349-38630 GCA_964398235.1 uncultured Candidatus Bathyarchaeia archaeon
ATAACCTCCCTTTTCTCGTAGCCAACCAACTTTGAAAAATCTCTTACAGCCTCATAATTCAATTCAATCCTATACATTTTCGATAGAAGGATTTTAGAAAGCCGTTTTAACGCATGTTCAGCTATTTCTTCAGCTTCGGGACCAATTATGCAGAGCACTGGATCATGATAAATTTTCCGGGTCTTCACAACGTAATCAAGTAGGTAAATGGTGTTTCTTCCATTGGATATTACGTAGGCTTTATCCGCCCTTTCCCTTCTTAACGAAGTGTAAATGTCAAGTCGCTGTAGGCTCTCGCTCTTCGCATCTAGGAGCGGAAGCCTATGATAACCATTCTTCTCATCATCTATTATATCCTTTATCGAGAAAATAACATCCTTTAAAGTTAGCGCCTCAGTCGATATTTGAGCAAAAACCTTTCTAGACGAAAGGTCGGAAACATCTTTCTGAACTAAAATATTCATTTCCTTTTCCTCAAAATACTACTTCTCACACCTAAATTTACGCTTTTCCCCTTTTTCCTTGAAAACTGGCAAAATGCGGAAGAAGTCATGTATATTTGATGGTGATGTAATAGAGTTTAACTATCCCCCTCTCCGAAATGAGAACCCCTATATTTACTTCACCGCTTTCTTCACTCCATTGATACACTTCGTTGCAGTTTTGAGCATACTCTTGAATAAAGCTGTTAATCGCAGACTTCACTTCCATCCATTCATTCTCACTCAGATATGTGATGTTGGCAACCCTAATCCACACATGACCATCTATCTTTGTGGGCTTAACTACAGTTAACCCATTCTCAGCAAATAGATTTAAGACTCTGTTAAGTCTCTCCTCCGCCCCTATCTTCACTGCTCCCCCAACTAGAGCATAATATGCATCAGCGGCATTTGATCCAACAGCCACCTGCGTCCCAGTCTCAGCGTCTATTACACCTATGAAAGCCATCTTCGTTATAACAGCATTTGCAATTTCAGCCTCAATATAAACCGGAATAAAATAATATAGTTCGCCGCCAATGGAATAAAGTAAAATGTTGCCGAATCTCCTTCTGGTTAAGAGAGTTAGTTGAGTGCGGACATAGTCATCCGTCTCAAAAGCCTGTAATGCGGCGGAGGGGCCTATAAACTGAGAAGTGGTGTTTGACACCCTATATAGATCTATGCGGCCGAGCTGGGAGCCGCCATAAGCCACATATAATCCTGCTAGGTTTCGTCCCGGCGAGGCTTGAAACTCAGCCAGCTGTATGCCGACGAAGCGGGTTTCATTCTCCACAGCCATTAAAATATATAGAACCTCAGTTGCCTTTGGTCTCTCATAAAATTGAGAGCCCGACCTCCAGACGAAGGGATCTTCCACATGAAAATAGAAGTCTACATCCAGCTGACCTGGATGTTCATGAGTTCCAAGCAGGGCTTCTGGATACCGTAATTGAGGGATAAGCCATGCTGGAGGTTCATCCCATGAAGAATAATATTTTCTATAGAAATCGACTAGGAAACCGTCTGATTTTCCAACAACATATCCTTTCATGCTTCCATTTTCGACGTCCACAAGTACAACGGCGAAAAATCTGAGATATGGGCTTGCTGAAAATCCTGAACGCATTGGATAGCTGACATATACTTGGACGGCATAGTATATTCGGCTTCCATCACTGACTAAATACGCGTCTGGATCAACCTTTAAGCCATATATAAGTATGTTGCTAACTCTCTTGAAGATGTCCCTACAATAGAGCATGTTTATGCTTTCTTGAGGCGGAGTAAACGCGAATCCCGGTTGGCCTTCCATAAGGAACCATAGAACCCTCTGCCATCCGGATAGAACGTAGTCTGGTTCTCCAGGATAGGAAACGTCTTCTATTTCATTGAAACCCTTAACGTTCACGTAGACATTTGTATAGAATCCTTCACCATAATAGATGAGCGGCTCTCTTGGAACTCCGAATGCCTCGGTGACTGGCACAAAATCTCCGCTATGGCTGTCAATCACAATGATCTTTGAAGTATGCGTGTATATGAGGTGGGTGCTTATCCAATCTCGGCTTGGATAGGAAAGCGTTGTTGGCGCCGCCCAATACTCTTTTCCACCAACATAAATGATGTCGGAATCACTTAGAATCATCCAGTTGACTCCTATCTGATTCTTCATTTTAGTGTAGGCTGCATTTTGATCCCACTGCCTAACCATAGAGAGAATCTTTGTAATGTTGCCTGTTGGAATCTCTCTGATTGAATATCGTTTTATCTCATCTATTCCCGCCGCCCATCGTGTAACAGCTATTTGCTTTTTAATTAAAGGCGCCCACTCATATTGAATCCAATTATTGTTCCAGTTAAATTTGAAAAAGGCTATAAAACCCACGTTGACGACAAGTATTCCAACCAGAGTGAGGGCAAGAATCGTAAATATAGTTCTTTTCCGCTCAGCTAACGAGGTTTCAGTTTCAAACCCTCCAAAATGAAAGAATATGGATGCGATTACAAAGCCCACCAGAAGGGTGAGGCAAATAAGATAATCAAACAGAGTTGTAATATCCATGCTCCAATATGGTGATCCTAAAATTATGCCTAAGATGATGCACGTCAATATTATAAATAAGTCTCTTATCCATAGATTTCTCCTCTCCATGAAAAAATGTTTGATGAGTTTAGCAGCCATTCTAACGCCAATGATGGTTAGGATGGTTGCCGATAGGACGTAAATAAAGCGGTACTCAACCTCTAGGGTAGGCATCAACGCAATGAGCTCGGAACCTGAGGCAGGTAAAATCGGTAAAACAAGTATTCTGGGTATTAGATTCCAGTCTCCAACCCCCATGAGTATCATATAGAAGATCGGGGTGACCCTCCCTAAGAACGGTATGCCGTTTAAAGAAGCTATTATGAGGAATGCTGCAGTCCACTTTATAAGCTGCCACAAAAGCCATAGAACCTTTCTAGCCTTAAGGGAAAAGGTTAATGAGGGTTTACTGGAGTACTCAAATCCATACTCACGTTCCCTAATGGCTGTTCTTATCGAATACCATGCCTCATACAGGTCGCTACGTCCTGGAATGGGATTTATGAACAGTAGCGCTAAGACCCCCGCTAGAATGAAGGTGTAGTTATGATAGAAGACTATGTTGAACCAATCGAGTCCAGCCTTCCGGCGATACATTTCCTCAAGAATCATCCAATTAAGCCAAACATAGGCTCCATAAAAAAGCGATACGCTAAATATTGCGGCTAAAATAAGCCAGATCCAATAGCGGCGGAGAAAACTTGGCTTCTCATAGGTCATGTTGAAGCCATCTCCACTTCTCCAATCAACATGAGTAGAATGCCTACGGGGAATATATAAAGATGTGGATGTACTTAACAGCCTACGCTTTCTACTAATTCATTTAAGCAAAATAATGTTAAAAAATAGCGGAAAACTGAAAAGATTTTTTGACGGAAACAATATCTTTAAATTTTATTTAGTAGTAATAGATATGGGGAGTTAAATTCTAGGAATGCAAGGCCTCTGCCCTCAGCAGGGGAGAGTGTCTCTATGAAGGTAAGCATAGTTATGCGAAAAGACGTCGTTAAATCAAAAAGCGACATTTCGATAAAAGAGGCTGCCATAATTCTTCAGAGGAGGAGGATAGGCTCCATAGTCATAGTTGATGATGAGGATAAATGCGTTGGAATAGTTACGGAAAGGGATATAATAAGGAGCATTGCTCACAACATGCCATTAGAAACACGAATCTCCCGCATAATGACCGCCAATCCAATAACGGTTGGACTGGATTCCAGCATAGCTGAAGTTAAGGCCATAATGGTGAATCATCGGATAAGACATGTGCCTGTAGTAGATTCGGAGAACAAGGTTGTGGGCATAATTTCAGCTAGAGATCTACTTGAGGGACTCATGGGCATTCCCACATTCTAGACGCCCAGAAAATATTCAAATTCCTTAAAAGTTTTACTAAAAATTCTTTAATAATAAAGTTTAATATTATTTCTTCAATACGTTCAAATAGTTTGCTCAAAAGTGAGTAGGATGAAAAGGTTTCGGGGAAACCCCATACTTAAACCTGACCCCCACTCATCATGGGAAGCAAGACAAGTGTTTAATGCCGGTGCAATCTATCTTAAAGATAAAGTTCACCTCTTCTATAGAGCAATTGGCCATGACAGGATTTCTAGAATCGGCTACGCCACATCTTCAGATGGATTAAACCTTGATTTTAAATTTAAACATCCGGTTTTTTCGCCCTCGGGGGATGAGGAAGCGGACGGATGTGAGGATCCTAGACTCTCCCTAATCAATGATAAAGTTTACATGGCCTATACCGCTGTAGCCAACCTTACATATCTTAGATTTCAGATAGGCTTAACATCCCTAGACGTCGAAAAGTTAAATAGAAATGAATGGAGCTGGGGTCCCAGATTCTATCCTTTTCCAAGAATGAGGGACAAGGATGCGGCTCTGCTACCTAAAATTTTAAATGGGGAGTATATGCTTTTCCACAGGGTTGAGCCGGATATTTGCGTAGCCTACTCCGACAATTTAATTCAATGGTGGGATATTAAATCTGTGATGGCTCCTAGACCAAGGAGCTGGGATTCTATAAAGGTGGGAATAGGGGCTCCTCCCATTGAGGTGAGTGAAGGTTGGCTCCTCATTTATCATGGGGTAGACTACAATAAAGTTTACAGGCTGGGAGTGGCGATACTGGATAAGAATAATCCTGAACATGTAATCTATCGAAGCGATAAGCCAATCCTAGAGCCGCGGGAAGAATACGAGAAGTATGGCGCTGTTCCCAATGTAGTTTTCTCTTGTGGAGCTGTTTTACTTGACGATCAGATAATAGTATATTATGGTGGAGCGGACACAGTGTTATGCGCCGCGATCTACGATATTTCGGAGCTTATACCTTCAAGGTTTGAAGAGAAATATCTGCTTGAAGCTAAAATATGTCAAACTTAAGCCTTTCTTCATACTGTGATCCCCTTCTTTCCTAATAATTTTGATACATCTCAAATCTTGATTTCAAAAAGGTCATCTTCCCTCATAAGCAATATTTTTCCCGCCGCTTCTTCAAGCCCCTCTTCACTCGGCTTAAGCGCATAGCTTAGAATGTTGTCCTTAACCTTAATGAAAACTCTTCTTTCATCAACTTCAAATAATGCTACAAGCCCTTCCCCCTCTTCAAGCTCTATGTTCCCCTTGCCTAGTGTGCAACTTGTAACATACTGAAGTCCATCAATGAAGCATGTGTAGGGTCGAGCTTTTTTCGAAATCACTTTAATCTTCATCCTGAATGGATTGTAGCCTAATAATTCAATTCCTCTTAATCCAGCTCTGATTCCAAGAGCTAAAAATGGTCCTGTATGTCCATGCATTCTCGAGGCATTTTCAAGCAGAAGCCCCAACACTCCTAAACTAGTGTTCATAAATGTTTGCCCTCCAACCTTTCAATACTGACTCTTCAATAGTTAAATTTTTAAGCAGTATTACGTTTTAAGCTTTTAGTAGCACTAAAGATATGAGGAGAAATGTCGCCGATAATTAAGCTTGAAAATGTATCAACGGTTTATGAGGGAGAAAAGAGACCCGCAATAAAAGATGTGACTCTAAACGTTGAGAGAGGTGAATTCATATATATTATTGGACCAAACGCTGCTGGAAAAACAACTCTCCTTGAGACAATTAACGGATTACTACCCGTATTTAAGGGAAACGTTGAGGTAATGGGCTTTAACATGCGGAAAAACGGTTGCAAAGTTAGACGTGAAATAGGCTATGTTCCGCAGGATTTTATAATGGAGCCTAATGAACCATATAAGGCCTTGGATGTTGTGTTAATGGGCAGGTATGGTAAGATTGGAGCTATGCGGAGAATCAGTAGGGAGGATGTTAAAGAGGCTATTGCGGCCATGAGGCTGCTAGGTATAGAGGAATTAGCTGAAAGACCCATTGGCAAGCTTTCCGGCGGGCAGCAACAGAAGGTTATGATTGCTAGAGCCGTAGCTAAAAAGCCGAAAATATTATTGTTAGACGAACCGTTCAGTAGCTTAGATCCAAAGTCGCGTGAAAAAGTCTCAAATTTAATGGCTGAAATCAACGTGGAACATAATATAACTGTTCTGATGGTAACTCATGACCTCCATCACATAAGTGGCGTCTGCAATAGAATAATAGTCATGAATAATGGTAAGATGATCGCCGACTGTGAACCTCAAAAAGCATTAAGAATAATTGAAGAGATGAGTCTTCCAATTTCTTGGAGATCGAGAATATGATTTGGCTTGAGTATGCAATATTTCAGAGGGCTTTAATAGGTTGTATAATGGTTGGCTTGTTGGGTGGATTAATAGGAGTATTTGTTGTTAGAATGAGGATTTCAGCAATAGGTTATTCAATCTCCCACAGCGCGTTTGCCGGCGCCGCTTTAGGCGTTGCAATGGCTGTGGACCCCCTCTTAACAGCCATAGTGTTCTCATTAATTACGGCGGGATTTATAGGTCCTGTCGCTGATAAGGCTCATCTACCAGTCGATATGATAACTAGCATAGCCTTTACATTCAACATGGCTTTAGCCTTCATTTTTCTCACTCTTTCACCTCAGGTTGGTCTTTCAGCCGAGGTTGCAAGCGTTTTGTGGGGTAGCATAGTCTCAGTAACCTATAGGGATCTCGTTTATTTGACGATGTTATGCTCCATAACAATAGCTCTGACATACCTGTTCTGGAAAGAATTTTTTGCAATAATGTTTGATAGAAGAATGGCTGAAGCCGATGGAATAAACACTAAACCTTTCATATACTTCATTATTTTTCTAACTGGCGCGGTTATTGCATTTTCCCTAAAGCTCGTTGGCGGAATTCTTGTTTACGCCCTTCTTTTTAATCCGGCTTCAGCATCTCTCCAATTTTCATATGATATGAAGAAAATAATCTTCCTCTCCCCCATGATCGGGGCTTCCTCATGTGTTGCAGGCTTCTTTACATCCCTAGTTTTCGATATTCCTGTTGGTTCATCCATAGCCCTTATCTTAACCCTAGTCTTCGCGTTCTCGGTCATCCTCTCACCTAAAAGAAAGAGGGAGGTGAAAGAATGAAGAGTAGAGAAAAAGCAATCATCTTAACAATACTAACGGTTCTTATCTTTGCGACAGTGATGCCTATTGGTTTAACCGTATCCACAAATGAATCTGAAAAACCGATAGTTGTGTGCACAACAAATGTTCTAGGTTCAATCGTCAAGGAAATTGTGGATGAAGATGTGGAGATTGTAGTTTTAGTTAATCCGGGCCTGTGTCCAGCGGACTACGATATGAAGCCAAGTGACATTTGGGCTGTAAGTCATGCGAAAGCCCTATTTTACCACGATATTCCGGGCGAGAAACCTTGGCTTGAAAATTTGATTTTAGCCTCTAGAAATGAAGATCTTCTGCGGGTTAAGGTTCCGGGAACATACAATACTCCTGAGGGCGCAAAGAGATGCATAAGGATAATTGGCGGAAATTTAAGCCAGATACTTTCAAAAGATCTCAGCCCTAAAATAACGTCTATGCTAAACGCTATAGATTCTGTTGCAAACGAGATAAAAAATGAAGCCCAATCACTAAGCGTTGAGAACGTTAATGTGATATGCATGAAATGGCAGAAACCCTTCGTTGAGTGGGTTGGATTTAAAGTCGTTGCAGTATATAATCCTCCGGAAACTCTCTCAGCTGAAGACATAAACAGCCTCATTAATACGGCGCGTCAAAATAATGTTGCATTAATAATCGACAATCTTCAAGTAAGCGCCGAATTTGGAGAATCAATAGCCTCCGAGGTTGGCGCCATCCACGTTGTTCTAACAAACTTTCCAGGAGCAATTCCAGGAACCGAAAATTTAACTCAAATGTTTCAATATAATGCTAGACAGCTCTTCGACGGTCTAATTAAGTGGAAAATTATAAAGGATCTAGAAGATGAAACTGAGAATCTGAAAACTCAGCTTACAATTTTCCAAGCAACAACTTTCGTAGCCGCCACAATAGCCGTTGTGGAACTGGTTCTACTGCTCGCTAGGAGACGAGCACGCTGACTTTTTTGAAGTAACCTAGAAACTATTAGGGCTGGCTACTTTCCGATATTGATGGCACAATATGTATTGGGCTTCCCTCCGTTAATGCTCGTGTAATTTTCTTCCTCGCTCTTTGAACAAGCCTCCATACAGTTCCCCTAGAAACGCCCATTCTCCGCCCAGCCTCCTCCTGCGACAGCCCTTCAAGATCAACTAGGCGTAGGGCTTCGATTTCAGCGATCTCAAGAAAGATTGGTGTAGGATTTCTAAGCGGGTTTGGTATAAAGGAGCCTGTGGGTGGAGGCGCTCCTAGCATAATTGGTTTTGGAATTCTCCCCCTCCTACCTCGTCTATGCCTGTATTTCCACATGAAGTAACCCACCTTTTTCACAGGAAAATGGGATGTCCGCCCCTGAAATCATGATGAATCAAGTTTTCCTTAAATAATTATATCTTAGGCAGAAGATTTATATATTTCTGTGCATTATCACATAATTGAAGGCGCAAAGCGCGAAAATAATTGGAGGTGAAAGGAAAGTATGGCGTGGGGTTGGAGGGGTAGAGGCGGAGGCTGGGCTGGACCCTGGCCGGGAAGAGGACCATTCAGCTATCTACCGCCATGGCAGAGACCAGGCTGGCTCTTCGGCTTCGGCAGAGGATTTGGCAGATGGCTGTGGGGCTATCCATACAATCCATGGGTCTGCGCTAGATTTCCATGGCTTCCAAGATGGTGGTGGGCTTACCCATACTACTATGGATACTGGGGATTTCCATGGAGCCTCTATAGGCCTCTAATCTATCCATACTGGCTTCCCACAGCATTCTATCCGCCATACTGATGCTGAAAGAGAAAAAGGAGAAGTGAATTAAAAATGGCGTGGTCTAGAAGACGAAGATACTGGCGATGGTGGAGCTATCCGCCGCCATACCCGCCTATGTATCCTCCGCAAACCTACTATCCGCCACAATATCCCTATCCGCCAACATATCCTCCCATGTCTCCTGAGGATGAGCTAGCGGAGCTAGAGGACTACAAAAAATATCTTGAAGAGGAAAAAGCCAGCATAGAGCAAGAAATTGCCGAAGTAGAGGCGAGAATAAAAGAGCTAAAGAGCATGCTTGAAAGGAGCGGAAGACCGTCAGGGCCGTGAAAGCTTGAGCTTACCCATGAAATACTTTCAATGTAGCATCTGTGGATACATGATTGCAGTTCCCCAAGGAACACCGAAGCCAAATGCTTGTCCAAGATGCGGAGCACCATCAGCTATGATCCACCGCGTAAACAAGGGGCCGCCTGGAGGAAGAAGAGGCGGCGGACCTCCTTGGCGGCGACCTCAGCCTTAATTTTCATTCCTTTCTTTTTTTTGGTTTTAGATTTGGAGGTGAAATTGAGGTGAAGAGGGTTAGGATTGCTGTCCCAACTAAAGCAAATTTAGGTTTAGAGGATGTTGTTTCAGAAGTTTTTGGTAAGGCTAGGAGCTTCACCATTGTGGATGTTGAAGATAATCAGATCAAGAATATTCAGGTGATTGATAATCCGGGAGCCTCATATGATTATGGTTCTGGACCAATAGCTGTGAAAACATTGGCGGATCTAAAGGTGAACATTGTATTAGCATATGAGGTTGGATTAGGGGCGAGCCATCTGCTTGAACGACAGGGTATAAAGAGAATTTCAGTAAAGCCCGGCATAAAAGTTGAGGATGCAATAAAGACTGTTATGGAAAGCAGTTCAGCGGAGTAATCTGTCCTAAAATTTTTTACATAAGTTTTCTTTTGAAATGAAAGTATGGAAACGTTTCTTGTAAAGCCTATAGGATTGGTGCATGTTGACTTAAGTGATGAGGAGATTAAATCTAGGTTTGAGGGAGTTGAGGGAACAATAGAGGTCTATGAAGAATATGCTCATGGATTGGAGGGAATAGACGGCTTCTCTCACCTAATAATTATAGCGTATTTGCATAAGGTTTTAGAGGAGCAACGTAGGGTTCTTAAGGTTAAGCCTAGAAGATTAAGGCGGCTGGGAATAGATCTAGATGAATTTCCTGAAGTTGGCGTTTTCTCTACGGATTCTCCCCATAGACCAAACCCCCTAGCCTTAACTATTGTGGAGCTTGTTGAGAGGAAAGGGAGATTTCTCAGAGTTAAGCATCTAGACTTATTTAATGAGACCCCCATACTCGACATAAAGCCCTATACGCCTTCAAGAAAAATAGATGGATTCGGGCTTCCACAATGGTATCAAAAAATGCTGAAGAAGTTGAAAATGAAGTATCCGAAGCTTAAAGATTTTTAGGATGATGAAAATAAACGTGCAACCATCTAGACAATTCTCTATGAAATTTTCTTTATTTTTTCAAAGATTTCAATGATCTCCTCTTTCACCTTACTTTCTGAGACGATTACTGGTTTAAGGTTCACTATGGAGTCAACAACCCCCCTGTCATATGATATTTTTCCCAAAAGTTTCTCCCCGCTCCACTCCTCTATCTTTTGGGAAATTTTTGGATTTATATCCCACTTATTTAGAACTATTCCATAGGGCACCTTGAAATGATTCACTATTTCCAAGATTCTCTCTAGATCGGAAAAGCCGCTTGGAGTGGGCTCCGTCACGAGAATGGCGTAGTCGCAACCAGTTATTGAAGCTATGACAGGGCACCCTATTCCCGCTGCGGAGTCAAGAATCATAATGTCATGAGCTAATTTGTCAGCTCTCTTTCTCAGCTCCTGAACGATTTTTCCAGATCCCGCTTCTCCCGGCTTGAGCTGACCTGAGACGAGTGGGAAACCCCACTTAGTCTTCTTAATTCTTATTTCTCCGTTCATGATTGGTGTGAGATCTATGGCTTTTGCTGGGCATACAAGCTGGCAAACCCCGCATCCCTCACAGAGTAATGGGTTGATGACATATGTGGAGTTATTTATTTTTTCTATGGCTCTGAAAGCGCAGTTTTCAAAACATTTTCCACAGCCAATGCACTTTTCGGGATCTATTTTCGCTTTTTCAGATGTTGATATTGGCTCTACGGAATCGTAGGTTGTTACTCCAAGCCATAATCCTAGATTCGGGGCATCTACATCGCAGTCGCATGCAACTACCTTTTTAGTTTCTGAAAAGAGGAGGGCGAGGGAGCTGGCGAACATGCTTTTGCCGGTTCCACCCTTACCTGAAGCAACCACTATTTTCATATTAAATCAACCACCCGACTGAGCTTTCCCTCCGAGTATGCTCTAATTAAACGCTCCGAATAAGGAATCTCAACAGTTATTGGCGTACTATATTTCTCCGCAATCTTCTCAATCACATCTCGACTGCCCACATCAGCCTTATTTAAAACTATTTCGCTTGGTATCTTCATTATTTCAAGAAGTTCGAGAATTAAGGCGGCGTCATGGGCGCCTAGAGGAGTCGGCTCTGTGACCACATAGGCTTTCTCACATCCCAAGAGAGCTTGAATTACATTGCAATGGGTTCCAGGAGCCGTGTCCACAATTAAAATTTCAGCGTCAATCTTCTCTGCAAGCTTTAAAGCCCTATTCTTCGCTTCCTTCACAACCGGACCTGTTTCCGTGATGCCGGGCTCAGACATCCCTGTTAGGAGCCAAAGATTCTCATTAATTTTTGTCTCAAATGTTTTTCCAATAATTTTGTTCTTTTTTCTTATGGCGTTTTGTGGACAGATGATCCAGCATGCTCCACATCCATTACATAAATCTTCAAAGAAGATGGGTTTTTTCCCCTTAACCCAAAAAATGGCGTTTTCTCTACAAACTTTTGAGCATTGTCCACAACCTACACATTTCTCCACATCTAGGTCTGGAAAACTCTGATAGATAGGTTTAGGTTCACGGAGTTCTTTACCTAAAAGTAAATGGTCGTTTGGGCATTCAACATCGCAGTCACAAAGCAAAACTCTTCTCCCTTGACTTGAAATCTTTAAAGACAATAATACGGCGAACGTCGATTTACCGGTTCCACCCTTACCGCCCGTAGAAGCCATCACCCGCATGCCTACTTCGCTCTCCCTTGTTGAATATTCTAGATAATTGCATTCAAAAATGTTTAAACTTTACTCCAACGACAAATTCCTTTCCAACTCCCCCCTTATGGAAGCCTTATGTCGAAAGCTTCTTCGGCTTAAGCTCCTCAGCCACAATGAGTTCCAAATGAACCGCTTCGAACTAGGAGAAAGGCTTTAAACAAAAATGGTGATGTTCAAGGGAGATTGTGGCTTAGAAGACTCTTAACCTTTTCCATAATTTTCTCCAGCTCCTTATCATTCAGCTGAAGATGAAACTCTGCATATCTATCCGTTATGACCATCTGTTTGGAATAGCATTGGCTTTCTTCCAAGAATATTCTGTGAAAGGCATCGTAAATCTCTCTCCCCAAATTATTAAAAACAATCTTTAAAATCAGGATGTTTGTTTTACCACCTTCTGCGCGGGCATCGCTTACCTTCCGTAGTTTGAAACTTGCCACGACCCCCTCATTTTCTTTGAATGCTATTCCACTTATCACTTTATCAGAGCAGGTGAAGATGAATTTGGCATCAAGCTTCCCGCGCATTTTTATTCACTCTCTAGAAAAGTGGATAAACACCAACGAACTGCAATTCAGCTATTGGACCGTTGAGTCTTTATGAAGTTTAATATATGTCCCTCTTCAAGCACGCCATCATGAATTATCGTTTCGAAAAAATCATTTTTTAGTTTGAAACCAGCTTCCTCTATTTTATTTTTAAGTTTCATTTGGTCTACATGTTTTGGAAGAACTGAAAGTAATGCGTTAGGTTTCAAAATCCTATAAATTTCAGTCAGCAATTTTGTTAGTTTGGGTTTCCATGGTGGAAAGTACCAGAATATGTCATAGAGTAGAACAACATCGACAGAAGTATCATCCAGTCTGATTTTCACTTCCCCAGAAGTATCTATCCTCCTTATGTTTTCTAATTCTTCTAATTCAGCCCTCCTCATAAGCTCATCTAGGACCCTTGCATCCTTATCCAGCGCATAGACTATGCCCCTGCTTCCAACTATTTTAGCGGCTGGAATCGTGTAATTTCCCGAGCCGCATCCAAAATCTAAAACAACCTGTCCCTCTCTGATACCTACTTTGCGTAGAAATTTTTCACCCATCTCCCCTAGCCACTTTTTCAGATCGTTCTTCATCTCTATCATCTCTCATCAAGATTTTGGCTTAACAACTCTTCTTCTTCAACAAAGAGAATGTTCGCAGAAAAGATTTATATATTTCTGTGCATAATCTCACAATTGTCAACTTATGGAAGTGAAAATATTTGAAAGTTGCTGTTTCCGCATCTGCCCCATCACTAGATGCTCCGGTTGACCCACGTTTTGGACGATGCGCATACTTCCTGATAGTCGAAACGGACACCATGAAATTTGAAGCCATACCAAACCCAGCACAATACGCTGGTGGAGGAGCTGGTATACAAGCAGCTCAAATAGTGGCAAGCAAGGGCGTAGAAGCGGTCTTAACGGGAAACGTCGGTCCCAACGCCCATCAAGCCCTATCAGCCGCCGGAATTCGAATTGTAACCGGAGTCTATGGAACTGTGCGGGAAGCCATAATGAAGTTTAAACGGGGAGAAGCCGAAAATCCACCGGGCCCCACAGTTCCCATGCATTATGGTATGGGCATTAGCCGCAGAATGGGCGTGGGAATGAGACGTGGAAGGGGAAGATATACGCAACCAATATATTCTAGTAGAAACGCCCCATCACCTGATTCAGCAAATTCTGCATTTCATACTCATAAGGAATGTGCCCACTTTAATAATGGATTTTGTACGCTAAGCGGAGCTATTGTAGATCCTGAGGGACCTGCATGTCCAAACTTTACGCCTAAAATTGAAGCAGCTGCGCCTCAACCAGCGCCTCCTCAAATTCAACAAGCATGGCGGCCGCCGGCACATTTACAGCCAGCTTTTTATCCCGTTCAGCAATCCTCTTCTCCATTAGGCTACGTTCCATATCCCTGGGCATATGGTTACATGATGCATCCGCCGTTTTTTACAGGTTCATGGAATCCATACGAATTTTTCGACTATTGGATGATGCCTTGGCTTAATTTTCCATGGCCGTACATGGGATATGAGCCCCCAATATATGGCTATGGGCGTCAACCATATCCGCCATATCCTCTGATGCCCCCATCGCCTTTTCAAGCTCCTCCAGAATTGCTTAATGAAGAGTTAGCGGCGCTGGAAGCCTATAAGAGGGAGCTTCAAGCTGAGATTGAAGAAATCAATGCAAGGATCAGAGAGCTTAGACGATGGATTGGAAGATAGTTGCAAAAGCATGTGAAAATGAATGATTGTAGAGATAAGGATAGATTATGATAGATGCCTTAAATGTAAAGAATGCGTCAAAGCCTGTAGCTATGGAGTGCTGGAATGGCTTGATGATATTCCCATAGTTGTAGATCCGAAAAGCTGCGCGCTCTGTTTGGAATGTGAGAAGATTTGTCCCGCTGATGCGATAACCCATAAAGAAAAATAATAGTATGTGCATTTAGAAGGTAAGAGTTTAAGTATGAGGAATAGGCATGTGTCTCCTAAAGGTTTATGTGGATGAAGGAAAATCGGGTAGAAGGCTTGTGGCTGAGGGAATCGCCCTAGTCACTAAAGAAGATGATAAAATTAAACTTAAAAATTTGGAGTTTGAGGAAATAAGTTTGGAGAACGTCGAAATAGCTTTGATTGACACGATAAATTCCACATTGCTTTTGAAAAGGAGGATGGCTGAAAATTGAAGATAATGGTTTGTGGAAAGGGCGGTTCGGGAAAATCAGTAATTTCCGTTCTTATGGCTAGGGCGTTAACCAAAAATTTCAAAGTATATCTAGTGGACTCTGATGAATCTAATGTTTTGCTTCCTAAACTTCTCGGCGTCAAACAGCCAATGCCCCTAGTCGAATATTTAGGGGGAAGAAAAAACATTTTCCGAAAAGGGGAGGTAAACATAGTAAAAGCCTTAGAGAAGGCTGGTAAAGGAGTTAAACTGGATAATCTGCCTCCAGAATATGTTTCCACATCGCCGGAAGGAATTAAACTGGTAACCATAGGTAAGGTTAGAAACTTCGGTGAAGGTTGTGCGTGTCCACTAAACTTTTTGACGAGAACGCTGCTAAAAAATCTGAAGCTAGATAGGGATGAAATAGTGTTGGTGGATACTGACGCTGGAATAGAGCATGTGGGAAGGGGAGTGGAGGAAGGCTGCGACGCCATACTGGCTGTTGCAGATCCAACGGCTGAAGCCCTGATGCTAGCAAAAGTTCTAAAAGAACTCTCCCAAAACTTCAACAAAAAATTCTGGCTAATACTGAATAAAGCCACGCCTAGAATAGCTGAGCAGGTTAAAGAGAGGGCGAAGGAATTGGGTCTCGAAATCAATGGGATAATCGGCTTTGATGAAGAAATCTTTGAATCCTGCATTGAGGGCGGAGTGTTACGTGCAAAAGGCGCGTTCCTCGATGTAGAAAAAATCTTAGAGAAAATGGGTCTTCTCTGAAGAGAGAAGTTTCCTCGCCCTTGATGCATGTTAAAGTAAAGTGTGCAAAAGCTAAAATACTGAATCTTTTCATCATTATAGATTGGATTTGATATCCAAAATTGAGGAGGCGAAAAAATGAGTATGGAGAGTACATTAAAAGAAGTGCATGAATTAGTTGAGAAAATGAGTAAAGAATATCCGAAGTTAACAGGGCCATTCATGGTTTTTCTTAGGAGAACCGAGGAAGCTGGGGCTTTAGATACGAAAACTAAAGAGCTTATTTCTGTTGCGTTGGCTGTTGCATGTAAATGCAGATGGTGTATAGCGTTTCACACAAAAAATGCGTTGGATGCTGGCGCGACAAAAGATGAAATAGTGGAAGCATGTTATGTAGCAACCCTCATGGCTGGAGGACCTGCATTCATGTACACTAAACTGGTGCTTGACTGCATAGAGGAATTCACTAAATCAAAGTAAGGGATAAGGAAGAGCAAAATTCCTCCCTATTTCTTTTTCATTATTTTTAGCTACGTATGGGAAACAAACATCGTTTTTCCGGAACCATTTTCAGCGTATCTCTCCCCCATTATTCTTGCTATCCCCCTCTTTGCATCTTTTGATGTGCAGTGACATGGAGAAACCAGCTTAACATCAAGCCTTTGCAGGAATCTTCCCACTCTTAAGCCCTCTTTAAGTCCGGAAATGTGGAAGCCGCCGATAACAGCATATATTTTTCTTACCCCCGAAACCTTTTGCGCGTAGGTAAGAGTGTTGATGATTCCGGGGTGGCTGCAGCCCGTTAAGACAATTAAGCCCTTGTTTTTTACATTAACCATTAGGGAATGCTCGCTCAATCTATTGGGCACTCTGCCAGTGGACATGACTCCTTCAAAAATCCTAGTGGGCTTGTTGCAAATTATTGGAGTGCCGCCGGCGTTACGTATCTCTTTAACTCCGAAGGAGTTTTCTGAGGGCACGTAGACTGGGGTCTGCGGCTTCAGTAGGGATAGGACTTGGCTTAAGGCACCATAATGATCGCTGTGCCAATGGGAAATGAAAACTGCTTCAATTAAGGCTAAATCTAAACCTAGCCTTAGTGCATTATGATAGAAGGTTTGGAAAGAGCCGCTGGTATCCATTAAAATACTGTGTCTTTTATTATTTGATAAAAAGCTGATGTAGAATGAGAGTCCCCAAGTTGATAGAAGCCCCCTCATCCAAACCTCATTATCTACAATTGTTGTAATTTTTACCGCCTTTACTTCTTTCATTTCCTTCGGCTCCCCCTTCTTTTAGCGGATAGTTTTCGCATGTAGTAGGCTTTTCCATCATACTCGAGCCTTATGATTTCGCCATCACGCAGCAGTTCTTCAATTATCCGCCAGCTTGCATTGGCTCTTTGAAGAAATTTTTTGACGGCTTCTTCACGCATTGGATGCACGGCCATTATTCCAAGCAAATCCTCTCTAATGTTTCCGGTGGAGCCAAAGATGTCTCCCTCATAGCCTATTAAATATTCAACTCTGTCTTCTCCTAGATGTTTGGAGAAGGTTTGGAAGGCGATGTTTAGGGTTTTCTCTCCTGCTGGCTTAACCCATTTTTCAGCTGGTGGTCTAGTTGGTATAGCCACGTACGCCTTGTTTAATTTTTCTAATTTCTCTAGAAACCTCGCTATTTTTTCAACTTCCCTCTCATATTCTATGCCGTTGATCAGCATTGTTTCGCTTATAATGGTTCCATTAAATGCGTCCACAAACTCTTTAATTCCATTCAGAATAGCGTTTAGCTTCAAGCTTCTGTGGGGTCTATTTATCTTCTTCCACAGGTTTTGACTGACTGCGTCTACTTTTATTGAGATTAGGTCAGCGTTAAGCAAATCTTTTCTAACGTCGCTTCGCCAGAGGAGAGAAGCATTCGTTATAACAGCTATCGGGATTCCAAGCTCCTTTAATAGGGATATTTCTCTGCCAAGGTTAATGTCTAGTGTGGGTTCACCGTCGGGTACAAAAGTTAAATAATCAATATTCTCGCCTCTGGCAGATAGCTTTTTAATTCTGCTCTTAACTTCCTCAAAAATCTCCTTAGGTTCATAGAATGTTTGCCTATCTACAAGCATGTTGCTGGTTCTGCCCAGCTGGCAGTAAACGCATGAGTAGGAGCACCATTTAGGTGGAATGTTGTTTATTCCTAAACTTCTTCCCAACCGCCTTGATGGAACCGGACCGAACGCTAGAGTCCTTATCTCACGCAATTTGTCTAACCCGCCTTCAGCGTATCCCCCTTCATTTTCTGAAGCTGGAATGATCTTCAGAAACGCGCTTAGTTTTTCATTTACCATTAACTTAACGGCCTAAGATAAACAGTTTTAAGATTCGCTATGACGTGCATGGCGGCATCCTTCAGTAAGCTCCTCGAGCTCATCTCTTTTATAAGCTTCAATAACCTTTCTAACATTGTTTGCATTCGCCCTTAGAACCGCTACTCTCGCTTGCTGGAAAATGCTTAGCGCCCTAATTCCCATTTCATAGACGATCACTGCGTTTGGATGTAGCTCGAGGATTCTGTCTGGCGGTCGCCCATGACCTCCAAAATGCTCACTTGTATTTGGGATAGAGTGTATGTTCGCTATGTTGCCGCCTTCATCTAGCTCGATGACCGTGAAGTATGGTGCTCTGCCAAAATGTTCTGATAATTTTGCATCCAGTCCTCTGTCATCTGCGGTTGGAATGACTATTCTCTCCCTCATCCTTCTAACCCCTAAGGATTACCAGCTTCTTCCCCTTCCTCTCCCTCTTCCAAAGCCCGCTCCCATTCCAAAGTGGGAGCCGACGGTTGGTCCGCCTCCCTCCCTCAATTCGCCCCTTTTATATCTTTCAATAACCTCCCTAACAGTTCCATAGGCTCCGGTAACCACCTTTATTCCAGCGGCTGAAAGAGCTTGGAAAGCGTTTGGACCAATGTTTCCCGTTATGACAACATTGACGCCTCTACTGGCTATTATCTGAGCCGCCTGGATTCCGGCTCCACCCCAACTGCTGGCAGCAGCGTTTGGAACAGCTTCAAACCTCATGGTCTCTAAATCAACGATTATGAAGTAGGCGCATCTGCCGAATCTGGGATCCACGGGCGCATCTAAATTGTTTGCGGTGGCGGTAACACAAACTTTCATAACATCACCTGCACACAATAATTTACCAGACAAACAATATTAATACCTTATGTTTGGAAAATAAACTGAAAAACGAGGGCAAACCGGTTATTCACAGAATCTCTATTCTCATGAAATTCTGCAAAATATTTATTGGCAATACTGTTGTGTTTTAGAGCATTTTATAGATGGGGTGATTTTTCACTATTGGTTTTATGCCGAATCTTCTGGCTTTATAGGCTATAATTGCATCAACCATGGCTGTTACTGGAAAAACAGTTTTTGCCTTGGCTATTGATCCATAAATTATGAAGTCAGCGCCCATTGACTGGGCGACTGCTATTGCGCCGCCCCTACAAACCCTCTTAACTTCCAACCCATACTCGAGGATTCTTTTCCACCTTCCGATCACGCCTACCGGAGCTGTGCCAGCCGGTAAACCGAACGTCTCTTTAATCATAAATATTCCCTCTGAAGCAAAACCTATGCTTGGAACATCTAAAACAGGGGTTAAAATGAGAGGTTTTTCCACATCAGCCCTAGAGACGCCATCAAGCAGTTTTTCTAGGATTGAAATCATTCCATCTGGAAGCGGATTCCTAGGATTGAAGGCCTGTACAATCGCCGCCTTTACCCCAATTTCCTTTATCGCCTTTATCTCCTCTTCATTCAGCGTATAATTTATTGAATTATATACGGCTCTATCCTGCAATCCAACTTCAACGGCATGCCTAGCTGCGGCAATACGGACAGACGCGCTTGGACCATTTATCAAAAATGGAGCCTCAGTTGCCTCGGCGACAAAATCAATATATCTTATTAATACATCAGACTTTTCCGCAACGACATCAACCATGCATGGAACCCCGGTTTTCTCAGACATCTCATCCTGAACTCTAATTAGCCGGAGAGCTCTCTTTCTATCAAAGATTCCCAACCTCCTATCTCTAACAATTTTATGACCTTCATGAAAAATGCTTCCAACTAGGACGGTTGGAAGCTCGCCGGGCTGACCTCCAACCATAACATCTCCAATTTTCACAATCTTCTGCTTCTTTTTAAACCTGAACAATTTGCATCCCCACAATTAATTAAATAAACCTTAGGATATAGCCTTTGACTAAGATATTAAACAGTTTAAAGAAAAGTTTGTCTTTAAAGAGTATTGTTTTATTTAAACAAATTATTCGTAAATCCTAAATTCTTCAACCTAAAGTGTTTCTGTTAGATGAGGTATGAATAAATTACCTAGATCTTTAACTATCACTTCCACAGCTCTTTGCGCCGCATTATATGCTGTTTGCTCTTTTGCAACAGCATATATTCAGTCTCCTTGGGGTATGGGTCAATTTCGGCCGGCGGTAATTGTTCCAGCATTCTTTGCAGTGGTATTTGGCCCTTGGGTTGGTGGGGTTGGAGCGGCCGTAGGCACATTAATTTGTGATTCAATTAAGCATGGCACCCTATATATGGGTAGCCTTATAGCCGCTGTTCCGGGAAACTTTGTAGGATTCTATTTACTTGGATATGTTGCTAAGAAGAGGTTTACGTGGTCCCGCTTTATTTTGGCTTCTAATATAACTCTCATTGTTGGAAACTTTATAGTGGCATTCTTGTATATTTTTGCATATAAGTTGCTTTATGCGCAGGCTCTGAAAATGCCTGTAGAAGCCCTAGTTGCTCTTTCAATAGGCTTAACGCTGTTTTGGTTTATAACGATGCTTCCGTTCATGCTTATAATAACGCCGTTGCTCATAAAGGCTGCGGCCGTAGCGTTCCCAACGATTGTAAGCGAAGACATAAGGGTTTGCTCGCTTAAGAAGGAGATTCCTAAAAGGGCTTTTAGTTTATCCTTAATAGTTCCGGGAATAGTTATGCTTCTATTAGGCGTAGCGACAACTAGTTCGCCTCTTGGATATTACTTGACGAGCGAATTTGCAAAAATATTTACGTCTAAAATCATGGAATTGCTTCAAATACTGTTTTATGGAAGTGGTGTAACACTTTTGATAATGGGTTTCGCTATTTTAAGTAAAAGTGTTTTCAGAAAATAGGTTTCTCCCTTTCTTTTTCAAGAAGGTTTCTGGTATGAAGTGCATTTTATCCGATGAAAGGCGCTAAAACGCGGAAGGCGATTCCGCCTAAAATTATTGCGAAAGCTATTTCGAACACCGTTATTAAAAGCGCATTTTTCCATCCTGCTTCCTTAACTAATGCGGCGATGGTTGATATGCATGGTATGTAGAACATTGTTACTATTGCGAAAACCATCATTTGAGTGGGCGTTAAGACGCTGGAGAAATCCGTTGTCCCAACGAGAGTTGAGAGCATTATTAACGTTAATTCCTTTCTCAATATGCCGAAAACCAACGTTATGCCTGTAATTGCCGGTAGCCCCAGCCATCCAACAATTATGGGGCTAAAAGCCATTGAAATCGGCTTCAATAAACCTAAAACCTCAATCAATTTGATGAGGAAGCTCCCTGCAATTATGAGCGGAAACGCTATTTTAATAAATTCAATAAGCCTAAACCATGTTTGCTTAAGAACGGTTTTTAAATGCGGAACCCTATAAACGGGCATCTCCATTATTAAAGCCGTGGGCTCGCCTGGAAGAGTTTTAAAGGCAAGTCTTCCAAGCAGAAAGATAATTATTAGGTCGAAAAGATATAGTGCTAGAGCCCATTCTATGCCTAGAAACTGGCCGACTAGACCTAGAATTATAACTGTTCGTGCAGCGCAGGGAATAAGGGTTGTTACAAAAACTGCGAGAAGCCTTTCTCTCTCAGTCTCCATAATCCTACAGCCCAAGCATGCTGGAACATTGCAGCCGTAGCCGAGCATTATTGGTATGAAGGCTTTTCCATGCAACCCCATCTTATGCATAACGCTGTCCATTAAAAATGCAATTCGACTCAAATATCCCGAATCCTCTAAAATATATAGGATTATGTAGAATGGAGCTATGTATGGGAGAGCTATGGTGACGCCGGCGATAATTCCCTCCATGATGCTCCATAGCAATGAACCTATCACTCCAGCTCCAAACATTCCCTCAAGAAAAGGTTCTAAACTATAAAATAGATCAGTTAATAATTCTGAGAAATATTCTCCGAAAACAAAAACAGTGTAGAATATGGAGGATAGAATGAGGATCATGATTGGATAGCCTAAAATCTTATGGGTTGTTAAATCGTGAAGTTTTTCCTCAATTGATGGTTTTTGGGGAGGCGTAATCTTCTGAGCTTCTCTAACAATGCAGGCAACTTTCTCGTATCTTTCAGAAGTTATCACCGATGGACATGAGTGTCCGTGAACTTTTTCAATTTCAACTGCAAGGTTTCTGGCGATAGAAACTATTTGCGGATTTATTTTCGATATCTCCTCCTCAATCTCCTCGTCTCCTTCAAGCAATTTAATCGCCGTATAACGGGGTGGATAATGATATTTAATTTGCTTAATCATCTCTGCAAGTTTAGCTATTCTTTCCTCAACCTCCTTTCCATATTTTATCTCAGTCCATCTCTTTTGTCCCTTCTCTGCAATTTCTATGATTTTATCCAGAAGCTGGGTGAGGCCCACGCCTTTTATTGCAACTGTAGGCACAACTGGGACTCCTAGAAGCTTCTCTAGTTTTTCCACGTCAATTAATATTCCCTTCTTTTTCGCAATGTCCATTTGATTTAACGCTATAACCATTGGGGTTTCAAGCTCCATTAACTGCAGGGTGAAAAACAAGTTTCGTTCTAGGACCGAAGCGTCAACAACATTCACTACAACATCGGGTTTTTCAACCGCAATATATCTTCTTGAAATGAGCTCCTCCAAAGAATAGGTTGATAATGAGTATATTCCGGGTAAGTCGATTACATCAATAATGTAACCCTTATAATATAGGGTTCCTTCCGCCTTCTCAACGGTTTTGCCGGGCCAGTTACCTATGTGCTGATGTAATCCAGTAAGCTGATTGAATATAACGGATTTCCCAACGTTCGCGTTTCCAGCTAAGGCCACCGTTATTTTCCTTTTATACATTTTCCTTCTTCACCACGAAAATTTTCTCGGCTAAGCCGCGGCCTAGGGCCAGTCTAGTTCCCCTTACTAAAACCTCTAATGGACCGTGGAATGGAGCCGATCTTACAACCAAAACCTCTGTTCCTGGAGTAAATCCCATATCCATTAACCGCTTTTCAAATCCCCATCCATGCCCCCGCATTCTTCCACGGCCTCTTCTGATCGATGAGACTATTCCAACCTCGCCTTCCTTCAACCAAGTTAACGGTATTTCCTGTCGCTTCATGGCTATCTCCTCTTCCTCACTTTAATGGCGGATGCCATGGACGCGTTGAGTTCATGGTTTTTATCTCCCACTCTGACGAGAAGCGGCTTATTGGGAACTTTCCTTAAAACCTTTATTATGGCTCCGGGTAGTATTCCCGCCCTAGCGAAATATTCTAGCATGCTGGATTCCTCTTCAGTTATTTTGGCTATTACGGCGCTTTCACCAGACTTTAAATCCGTTAATGGTTGGGTTTCCTCCTCAAAAATTCCTCCGCAGTCGGTGGGTATGGGGTTTCCATGCGGACAGGTTTTAGGATGCCCTAATGCTTTTTCAAGCTTCTTTACTATGTCTCGTGGAAAGGCATGCTCCAGTTTACAGGCGATTTCATGTGCTTTTTCCCATTCAACGTGAAGGATGTCGGTTAAAAGCCGCTCGCAAAGCCTATGTCTCCTAATCACCTGTAGGGCTATTTTCCTCCCCTTCTCCGTCAATCTTACGCCTCTATAAGGCTCATGCACTATGTAGCCCTTTCTTTCAAGCCGTTCAATAGTGTTAGTGACGGAGCCTGGAACAACCTTTAGGAGCCTAACTAAATCTTTTGTTCGCGCCCTTCCGTCTTTTTCCTGCAGTCTATAAATGGCTTCAAGATACTCTTCCGTGGCTTCGGTTAAATTCTTCATTTTCTGCACATGGAAAATACGACTGATCGTATATTTAACTTTTATCTCAAAATCTCCTAAAACACATAATTTTATGGAGATAAATTTTTATTTTTAGGATCAACCATATTTAAGTTCTTGTGGCTAATAAAACATTAACTTTAGCGGGCACCGCGATTCTCTCCGCATTAGTCGTTGTATTTGATTACTCGCTCAAATATTCTGGATTAAAGATAACCTATCCATGGTTTCCACGTCTAAAGTTTGATTTTACAGGAGTGCCCATTTTGCTTTCTCTTCATTTATTTGGCTTTTATTCAAGCGCTTTCACATCCGCCATAGCTTTTCTCGCAATTTTTGCTAGGAGTGGAGATTTCATAGGGGCTTCCATGAAAGCCTTAGCTGAGTTTTCCACGGCTGTCGGAGCCGCCCTAGCCCTCAAAGCTTTTCCAAAATATAGGCGGATCACCCTCCCAATATTAGGAATCCTACTTAGATGCGTAGTTATGTTCTTTGCTACCCTTCTTGTTTTCCCGCTCTTCTATTCACAATCGTTTTCACAGGTTCTCCTAATAAGCCCGCTTGTAGCAGTATTCAATGTGATTCAAGGTTCTATAAGCACTTTTGGCGGTTTATTTCTCTATGAAGCGGTTAGAAAAAGACTTTCACCCATGTTTCAAGATAAGCAATGAATCCGCTTGCTCCATTACATGTTCATAAAGATTATTAATTTCCTTAAGACTTTTAGTCTTTAACCATCCGTCTCCTAAGCTAGCTAGAGAGATCTAAATGAAGCTGAAAAGATGGGAGAAGCTGAAAAACGAATTTTCATTCTTTAGCGGAAACTATTTGATACTTATATTTAGTTGGATTCTGATGGACTTCGCTGGAGAGATTCCAAGCACCTACTTTTCAGATTATATTTTGCAGCTTGGTGGAAGGGCTGTTTCACTTGGAATGATAACGCTAGGCTCCATGCTTGCCCTAGCTGTCGTGCAGTTTCCAGGCGGATACTTAGCCGACAAATATGGTAGAAAATGGCTTATATCCACCTTCACGTTTGGTGTAGCCCTAGCCCACATTTTCCATACCCTCGCGCCTAGCTGGCATTATATTCTCGTTGGAGAAATTGTTAGAAATCTATGTCTCATTTATCAGCCGGCATTAAACGCCATGTTTGCTGACTCCCTTCCTCCTGAAAAACGTGGTATGGGTTTTTCAATAGTAAACCTGATAATGAGCGTCTCAACAACCCCTGCTCCTATAATAGCCCTACTATTGATTTCATCCTTTGGACCCATAGGAGGAATGAGAGTTGCCTATGGAATAGTTACAATCTTCTATCTGATTGCGGCGGTAATAAGGCTTAGGCTTAAAGAAACGGTTAAGCATGCTGCGAAATTAAACTTGAAGGAGGCTTTCCTCTCTTTTCCTAAATCGCTTCGTGAGGGCGTAGGCATATGGAGAAAAGTTCCCGCATCAACATTTTTCCTTTTCATCTCACTTCTAATTTTCAGATTCGCTTTCGCCATGTCGGGGTCATTTTTCCTCATCTACGCGTTTTATGTTCTAAAGATAGGGGGTACACCTAATCCATCTCTACCCTCCGATGTTGATCCAGCATTACGGCTTGCAAGAGAAAGATGGGGATACGTTAACATAGCATTATTCATAAGCATGATACTTTTCTCAATTCCCATTGGACGGATAATAGACAAGATCGGGAGGAGGAAACCTCTCATTTTTTCGGGAATAATGATTCTCCTAGCAGTTCTTCTCTTCATATATGGCAATTACATAATATTGTTCATATCGATGATCATGTTTGGAGCCGGGCAGCTTCTAGGTTTCTCAGCTTCTCAAGCATTATTCGCCGACCTCGTTCCCAGAAAACTGCGTGGAAAAGCTACTGGCTCAATGAACTTCTTTTCATACATTTTTATGGCGATCGGCGGTTTAGCTGGAGGTTTACTTTACGAAATTTCCCCTCAGACACCGTTTTTATCGACGGCTCTCCTAACTGGATTATGCATTCTTACAATACTTTTCAAAGTATATGAGCCTGAGAAGCGAGAAGAATAAATTTTCCCATTAAATAATGGGTTTAACGATTTCCATGTTCAAGAAAGCTCTCAATCTTCTTCACTATTTCCATAAATGCCTTTGTTGCTGGGGAATCTGAATGCTCGATTATGAAAGGTTTTCCGCTGTCGGAGCTACTACATATTTCTGGATCTATGGGTATGCTTCCCAAATATGGGATAGACAGCTCCTCCGCTATTTTTTGTCCGCCGCCAGTCTTAAATATGTCTATCCTAGCCCCACATTTCGGACAGATGAAGCCACTCATGTTTTCGATTATACCTATCACCGGAACACCTAGTTGCCTAGCGAACGTTACAGCCTTCTTTACAACAATCTGCGAAACCTCAGAGGGTATTGTAACTATAACAACCCCATCCATATTGGGAATAAGCTGCATGATGCTTAACGGCTCATCGCCGGTTCCTGGCGGAAGATCAATAAACAGGAAGTCGAGTTCGCCCCAAGCAATGTCTGAAAGAAACTGTTGGATGGCTCTCATCTTTAATGGACCCCGCCAAATCACTGGGGTTTCATCGCTTGGAAGCAGAAAATCCATGGAGACAACTTTAATTCCTAGGGGGCCAATCACTGGGAAAACGAGTCCTGCTGGAAGAGCCTGAAGCCTTTGCCCCCTTAGCCCAAGCATTTTCGGCACGCTTGGTCCATGAAGGTCGGCGTCAAGTATGCCTACTTTGTTGACGTATCCATGCATGGCGAAGGCCATGGCGAGATTTACGGTTACAGTGCTTTTTCCAACGCCTCCCTTACCGCTTATAACTGCAATTTTATGCTTAATTTTACTTACCTTCTGCTCAATTTTCCATCTCTCTTCTTCCCACATCTTTTTTCGCTGATCTAGGCGTTCATCTTCCTTGGAGTCGGAGTTGCGTTTTCCATTATTTTTTTGACTCATGCAAAATCCTCTTACATACTTTATTTCTGATCGGTCTGCGGATTTAATAGTTTTATACAAAAACGATATTAATACTTTATGTTTAGAAGGTAAACGAGGGAAAAGGATTGGATCAAGTTGATAGAAAAATCATTTCTAATCTTCAGCTAGATGGCAGAACCACGCTGGAGAAGCTGGCGAAAGAGGTTGGCTTCACAAGCATGGGGGTTAAGAAGAGGCTTCAGAAGCTCCTCCAGCGAGAAGCGATCAAAGTATCGGCATTACTCAATCCATTCGCCCTAAATCTTTTCCCAGCGGTGGTTCTTCTCGAAATGGAAAGCTCTGACGCCATGCAAAGGCTACTTGAAAGATTTAAGGACTGCCCTAGGGTAATTCAAATTTTCAAGACTCTAGGAGGCTACAATCTAATAGCCCTGGTTGTCGCTGAAGATAAGGATACTCTTGAAAGCATTTCCATAGAGAAGTGCTCGCTGAGAAGCGGGGCGGGCATACGTAGATCCGAATTTTATCCCATAAGCGACATTTACTTCTCGCCCTTCCTACCAATAAGAGAGTATCTCACCCATAAGGGAATGGATGTTGCACCATGCAATGTTGACTGTAAATCATGCGCACGATACAGGAAGGAAAAATGCGTTGGATGTCCTGCAACAGTTCACTATAGAGGAACCCTCTAAGCAAGGGTGGGAGGTGAGTGCATTGTTGAAAGAGGCTGAAAGCGTTGAAATAATCGCTCTAATGGATAATTCTCTGGATTTCCTTTCCTCTATTCCTAGGAGGGAGGTTAAAAACTTTAGAGGATGGGTTAAAAAACCGTCTCGTCTCCCAATAGCTGAGCATGGTTTCTCAATGCTTATCCGGATTTCTGATGGAAATGGATTTCACAGCTTTCTCTTCGACACTGGAGGCAGCCCAAATGGAGTGATAACTAATGCGAAAAGAATGCATATTAACCTAGCTGAAATAGAATGCATAGTTCTTTCACATGGACACTACGATCATTTCGGAGGGCTCTCAGCCATAGCGAAAGCCGTAAACAAGGATGGATTGCCGATAATCGTGCATGAAGACGCCTTTAAAACTAGAGGCGTGGCAAACCCCGATGGAACCATAAGGAAGTATCCGAAATTTCCAAAAGAGGATGAGGTTAAACCCGCTAAATACGTCAAAATCAAGCAACCGTATCTCATAGCCGAGGGTCTTGCGCTCTCGACAGGCGAAATCCCAAGAAAGACCGAGTTTGAAAAAGGCTATCCTAGACACATGGTTTTTGTTGATGGGAAATGGCGGCCTGATCCTTGGATTAGGGATGATCAAGCACTAGTAATCAACCTTAAGCAGAAGGGTTTGGTGATAATTTCGGGATGCGCTCACGCAGGCATAATAAACACCGTGCTCTATGCTCAAGAAATAACTGGCGTCGAGAAGATTTACGCAATATTAGGAGGCTTTCATTTATCTGGAAGAAGATTTGAGCCTAGAATAGATCAAACCGTGGAGGAGTTGAAGAAATTTAATCCTAGGCTTATAGCTCCCTCACACTGCACTGGCTGGAGAGGAATCTGCAGAATAGCTAGCGCGATGCCAGACGCCTTTGTCTGGAACAGTGTTGGAAACCTATATAGGCTTTAAATGTTTTTCTATCTTTTTCATTATTAGCCTTCTATCCATTTTGGGGTTTGAGCGTCTGGAATGGAGTCGATTCTTGGAATATATGGTTTAATGTCGATGACTGGCGAGTTTTCGAAGGCGTCAAGCCCCCTAACAGTCAGAGCGCATCCCTCAACTTTTAGCAGTTTCACCACGCATAAGCCTATTGGGTTTGGGCGTGATGGACTTCTGCATGCGAATACGCCGGTCTCTATATTAACTGTTCCCCCTCTTGGAAAAACCAATAAGGTTTGTCTCTTCTCCTCATAGTCCCTTAAGTGCATCCAGTATAGAATAATTAGGTGAGAGAACCCCTCTATGCCTTTAATTCCAGCGCAGTACTCTGGAAAAATCCGTATCCTAGCCTCTTCACCCTTCCTCTTTTCAACAACGCCAATGAACCGTATCTCACCCTTCACGCTCATATCCCTCATATCTTCTTCGAAAATGGCGGGTGTAGAGAGAAGAAAAATGCTGGTTCAGCTTTTAATTTTGTTTATCAGCCAAACCATTTTTTTAGCAAAGTTTCTTACGGTTCTTAGCCCCTCCTCATCTTTCAGCACATCGCCCTTTCTCCTTCCAAAAGCTATGTTCCAGTAGGTTGAGCCTGGAACTATCATGCCCTGATGTAGGAAGAAGAATAGTATCTGGGCGAATGTGAAGTTTTGTCCAGCTCTCCTAGCGACTGCGATTGCTCCGCCAACCTTGTTCTCAAAAGATCTGTGAGAAACATATCCAGCCCTATCGATTAATGCCATTAGCTGCGGGGTTGCTGAGCCGAAATATACTGGTGAAGCCAGTATTATTCCATCGGCTTCAACCATCTTATCGAAGATTTCTTGAAAATCATCATTTATCCTACATTTGCCGGTTTCCCTGCAGGTTAAACATGCATCGCATGGTTTAACTTCTTTTTCAGCCAGCCTTATAATCTCTGTTTCAGCCCCCATCTCTCTAGCTGTTTTTAATGCCTCCTCAACAAGAACCTCCGTATTGCCGCCTATTCTTGGGCTTCCAACAATGCCAATTATCTTGATCCCCAATTGAATCACCAATAAATAGAGAAGAACCTCTTCCTAATTAGCCTTTAACCACATTAAAATGCTAGGGAATTGTAAAAGCTTTGAAAATTATGGGAAAATATGTTTAGCGATTTTCTATGATTAACGCGTCATTTCCAGCCATGGATACAGTGCCTTAAGCTTCCTCATAGCCTCCATGACTTTTTCTTTCGGATACTCATATGGCTGAAGTTTTCCACTTAAGTAGTCATCGAAGGCTTGCATGTCAAAATGTCCATGTCCGCAGAGGAGGAAAAGTATCGTCTTCTCTTCGCCAGTTTTCTTGCATCTTAGCGCTTCATCTATGACGGCTTTTATGGCGTGACTTGGCTCGGGGGCTGGAATAAATCCCTCGGTTCTAGCAAATTGGCTGGCGGCGTCGAAAACCTCAACCTGATTATATGCCACAGTTTTAACTATGCCTTCCTTGCTTAATAGACAGAGGGTTGGCGCCTTCCCGTGATAGCGTAATCCTCCAGCATGGATTGGAGGCGGTATAAACATGTGTCCAAGCGTATACATTTTCAGCATCGGCGTTAGACGCGCGGCGTCGCCATGATCATAGGTGTAGTAGCCCTTCGTTATTGATGGGCAAGCCGTCGGCTCAACTGCCAGAAACTGAACATCTTTGGGAGCCTTTCCAGAAACCTTATCGTAATAGAATGGCCAATACAACCCTGAAAAACTGCTTCCCCCGCCTATACAGCCGACCACTATATCCGGGTAATCATCGACGAGTTCCAGCTGCTTTTTCGTCTCCAATCCAACAACCGTTTGATGGAGTAAAACGTGGTTAACAACGCTTCCAATAGCATATTTCACGTTTTCATGGGTGACGGCATCCTCTATGGCTTCACTTATGGCTATTCCAAGGCTTCCAGGATTTTCCGGATCCTCTTTAAGTATTCTTCTTCCGCTTTCAGTGTTGGTGCTTGGGCTTGGATAAACCTCCGCTCCCCATAGTTCCATTAGAACCCGTCTATAAGGCTTTTGATGATAGCTGACTTTAACCATGTAAATTGTTGATTTAAGTCCGAAAAACATGCATCCAAACGCTAGCGCCGATCCCCATTGACCGGCCCCGGTCTCCGTGGTTAATCTTTCAATACCCTCCCTCATAGCGTAATATGATTGGGCGACAGCCGTGTTAGGTTTATGGCTTCCGGGAGGGCTAACCCCCTCATATTTATAATATATTTTAGCCGGAGTTTTTAGAGCTCTCTCAAGTCCAACGGCTCTGTAGAGCGGCGTCGGCCTCCAGAGCATGTAAACCTCACGTACTTCCT
Source organism: uncultured Candidatus Bathyarchaeia archaeon (assembly GCA_964398235.1). Taxonomy (GTDB): domain Archaea; phylum Thermoproteota; class Bathyarchaeia; order Bathyarchaeales; family DTEX01; genus DTEX01. Next base: position 35,013 of record CAYNMB010000002.1, read on the forward strand.
CCGGTATGTTTATCCAACGCTCCTGACTAACTTCCTGCATGACACATTCTTTTGGAAAAAGCATCATTAGTTCCTCTGGTTTAATCGGCTTCCTTGTTTTTGGGTTTATGGGAGGGGAAAGAGGCTTTGGAAGATCCGGTGAAATATTATACCATTGTTTGGGAACTTCATCCTCGCTCAATAGAATTTTTCTCAAAGCTGTTTCCTCCACTAAATGTAAAATATCGGTCTCATAAGTAATATTTAAGTCTTTTGTGAGCTTTTCTGTACCTAAATAACCTAGCTTAAATTTTGAGAATGAAAGAAATTTTTCGACATTTTATTCATGATGCAAATACTTCTTGAACCATCCGTCTCCATTGTGGAAAGTCTTTCGGCGTCTTAGGGTAATTGGCATATAGCTCTCTAACTCTCCTCGATTTCCTAGCCATTTCATACAGTTTTCCTAGGAACCTCATTCTTCCAAGCCCAATGATTATTCTTCTCGTCACGTCTGTAACGTTCAGATGGATTCTTCCCTCCATGCTAGCTTTAAGAACGTCCTCCTCCTTTATCAGCCTATACTTCATGCCATAATTGATGTCCTCGTTTGTTAAACTCTGTAGGAAAATTCTAAATATGTCCAATCCAGCCTGTTTTGCACCATAATCGCTCATGTACCGCACATTGAGAGGCCAGAGAGCCTCCATTGTCGGCTCTCCTTTCGAAAGAGCCTCGGCTATTACTTCACCAGCTATTTTTCCAGCCATCATTGAAGGCCCTATCCCGCCGCCATGGATTGGATTCACGTTGCATGCGGCGTCGCCTACAACAACCACGCCGTTGCCGACAAAACTGTCTAGCGGTCTCCTTGTTGGAACAACTCCTCCGCCGCCATGTATAATTGTTGAACCTGAGAAAACCGATTTGCTTAACACAAACTTGTATAGCTGTCGTTTTGGGTTTGGGAAATTGCCTACGGCGGCTACACCGAGTCCCACGTTAACTCGGGAATCGCTTTTTGGGAAAATCCAATAATATCCTCCGGGGGCGGCATCTAGGTTTAAATATATTTCGCAGAAGTTGGGGTTCTCGATTTCATTCTCTAGCGCCCTTATCTCCCTATAACATACTATCTCATCCTTTTTGTCTATTTTTCTTTCTATTCCAATTTCTGGTGGAAGCTTCCTTCTTATTGCCGCTGTGTGTCCGCTTGCATCAACTACAACCTTTCCCTCAAACTTTAATTTTGATCCCGTTTTCGTGTTTCTGGCGATTACGCCCCTAACGAATCCTCCCTCTATTATTGGCTCTAGGGCCTGTGTTGAATCGAATAGGGTGGCTCCAGCGTTAAGAGCCTCTTTCAGCATTCTTTGGCCGAAGGCATGTCTGTTGATCATGAAGCCGTGCAACTCTTTTCCAACTAGGGTGAAAACTGTTGTCATGTCCGGCGAATAGACTTTTATTCCCTCAATCACTCTTTCGAGCTCCTCTCCCCTAGGATATGATAAGCCTAGGTTATCGAAGTGATGTTTTCCAATGGCGTCGCCGCAAACCTTATCGCCTATTAAATCTGCATTCTTGCATTCTATTAGGCAGACGGATAGTCCCATTTTGGCGGATGTTTTGGCAGCCATGCATCCTCCGGTTCCGGCGCCAACCACCACAACATCAAACTTGTCCATTTTATTTGTTCCTCCGATCAATCATCTATAGGAGATGGGTCTGAAAATTGTTATAAGCATTAGCCATCTACGTCTTTACAAATTTCCTGAGCTTTTTATCTCCTCCTCAAAAATTTTTCGAAGTTCACTTTTTTCTATTCCAATTTTATCCGATAGTTCGTTAATCCATTTCATGTAGGCTCTAAAGGCGCTGCAAGCTATGGCGATTTTATCCTCTCTTGAAAGGTTTTCTTCATCCATTAGGAGAAGTGCAAACCATTTTCCTAAATCCGTAAGCCTATATGTTTTTAACCAGGTTGTGCGTCCAGAAACCTCCGTCTTCTCCATTTGCTCACTCAATATTTTCAGTTCGGTGAGAACCTTCAAATGCTCTATAATGGTTTTATTTGAGTAATCCAGATTCTCGATAAGATCCTTTTGATAAATTTTCTCCGAAACCCCATGCTTAAGAGCAAATCTTAAAATATCAACTGGAACACTTGAGCCGAAAATGGCTCTTAAAACATCATCTTTCCTGCCCCTAGGCAGAAAGATCACGTATGGATATAAACGGTTTTTCATCAAATCTTCGCCGAATATTCTTAGATTCTTTCTTGGATAAAATTTTTATGCTTGGAAAAGATTTGAGCGAAAAATTTATTAATGTTGTGTAGAAGATTACATTGGTTTTCAAAATGGAACATTTAGACTCTAGAAAAATAGCGTTAACATCGGTTTTCGCCGCCCTCTACTATTTAATGTCCTTCCTTCCAGGCGTACCAGCCATAGGCGTGCCTGGAGTCAAAGTGCAGATCGAGGCTTGCATGGCATCTGTTTATGGATTAATTCTTGGACCATATCTTGGAGCCTTGGCGGCGTTTGTAGGAGTTTTTATAGCATGGGCTCTTCCACCTGGAAAAATGGGTCCTTTAGGCTTAGTGCTTCTTCCATCTCCCGTAATTAACGCCTTTACCGTCGGCCTCATTTGTGAGGGAAAATGGATGGAAGCCTTTCTCCTCCTAGGTTTATTGAACATTGCCTTCTGGCTTCTCCCGCCAGCTCAACCCATCCAAGAAAACTTTATTATTGGAATTGCAGCCATGTGGGATAAGATCCTAGCCCTATTTCTAATACCCTGCGTCATCTTCCTCATGAGAAAGATGGCTTCCAGAGAATCGATAAGGGAGACGGCTGATGAAAAAGCGGGGAAAGCCGGAAAATATGACTGGGCTATAATATTTTCTCTAATAGCCGCTGTACTAATACTGATTAATGCTTACATGATTGCCGTTAGTGGAAACGTTCTCAAATTTAGCTTCGTTTTTCAAGACACCGTCTACAAATTTAAGTTTGGCTCAAAGGATTTTATTGAGCCCATGGCTCCATATGGATATGTGTGGCTGACGCTAGGAATAGGTGTGTTAGCGGCTGCAATAATGCTTCATGTTAAATCGGAATACAATTTGCTTTGGGGCGGAATCATAGTTGCTTTATCCGGTCTTTCAGCAATCATAGGCGGAGGCTTTATCGCCGGCTTGATCCTAGGGGTTTTAGGAGGGCTTCTAAGCATTATAAGAGGGAGAATAGAAATATTCGAAGTGTCTAAAGCTGAGCCCCTCCTATATTTTCTGCTCGCCTTTATAGGTAATGAGGCTGATAATGCTTGGGGAAACGTTGCGTTTGCAACCCCCTTCGTCTATGAGGTAATATTGCCCCTTAACCTAGAAATGGTGAGGATATCTTTTCTAGCCAGCCCCTACGCATACTTCATTATAAGGGTGATACAGGCTGTAATAGCCTCTCTAGTGACGGTTCCCCTCATTAATAATCTTAGGGTGGCTAAATTCAGGCTTCCGAAAATGATTATGAAGGAACCGAAGAGCTAAAGACTTCACTTTAATAAATAATGTAAAGAAATAGGGTTTGTTTATTGGAGCACTATGTTTTTCCTTACATCCCCTAATATGGGATAGTT
>CAYNMB010000002.1:38730-42002 GCA_964398235.1 uncultured Candidatus Bathyarchaeia archaeon
GGTTTGTTTATTGGAGCACTATGTTTTTCCTTACATCCCCTAATATGGGATAGTTTTCATCTATGATTCTGATCCATCCTTCCTCTATTTCATCCCTAGAAGCCACTTCCTGCTTAGCGTTTCTGAGGTTTATGAACTTGTATTCTCTGCCGTGGAGGGATGGAAGCAAGTCAACTATGTCAAAGTGCTCAAGGATTCCGTTAATGAGCATGCGCTCGAAATTTGATGCGTTGTCGGCTTCCTTTAATCCCCGCCTCTTATATAGCTTGGTTTTAATTAGGTTCTCGTAGGAGTAGAGCATGTCTTCCAACGTTATCTGCTTCACGTTGGGATTTAATACGGTTGCAAATAGGCCGTATATTGCTGATTGACCCTTCGCGTATATCTGTAATTTGCTGAAGTCTACGTCTTCTCTTGAACGAAGGTATTCTATGCCTCTTAAAACGTCGAAGGTTCGCATGCCTACTAGGCTTGTGCCTAGGAGATAGGCGGTGTAGACGAGCTCGAATTCGGTTCCATAGGGGTTTAGGACACGTGTTTTCACTCCCCCTATCCCCCTCACGTCTAAAACCAGCACCTTACTTCCTTTAGCCGTAAATTCTCTTATTAAACTGCTTTCCGCGGCTATATCGTTTGTCCCGTTTTCAAAGAGGACTATTATAGGCGGAGATTCATCATCCGCGTTTTCGCCGTAAATCATTATCGCCGTGACAGCGATATCCGGCTCACTGAAGAAAAATATTTTCTCAGCCTCTAAATCCCCCAGCTTTCTCCTTCTTATCACTCTGGGATAAATTGGCTTTTCAACTTCATCAATGTTCAGCAATATTTTTAGCTCTGATCGGATTTTGCTTACATACTGCCTTAGCTCCTCCTCATCCTCTATGACCGGGCGGCTTGGCTTCTTCTCCTTCCAATGCTCAAGGTTTAAGTCGAAAACCGTTTTCGCCTCCGGTAGCTCGCCGATGATCTGTCCGCTGTCGGTTACGTTGAGGCTTTCCTCAGGCTCCACCTCTATCTCGCTTGTCTTGAAGTCAGCAGGCTCATTCTTAAGATGAACTTTAAACCAGTTTACAGCAGCCTCCCTTAGCTCATCCGAGTATCCGTGACCATGCTTCCCGATCCGTAAAGCAACTTTTTCTTCAGCGTCATAGAGGCGATAAATTCTCCTAGCCCTTTCAAACGTCTGGAGTACACCTTCTATGGGGAAGAAGTCGTAGGCGGCTGCGGCTATGAGCACCGGTTTTGGAGCAAAGACAGTTATATAGTCGTCGTGGTTTATCCCAGCCTTTATAGCCCCAAAAACGTTTTGTTCAGCGTCTTGGGGACCAATGGTTTTGATGAGCATGTCTATGGAGGTTAGGAAGCAGCAGGGTACGGCTGCCTTAATTCTCGGATCCGCCACCATCATGTAGGATGTTTGGGTTCCTCCCCCCGAAGATCCGGTTGCACCTATCCTTTCTTCATCAACCTCCTTTCTTGAGATAAGGTAGTCGACTCCTCTTATTCCATCCCAAATGAAGTATCTGGCTACATTGTCGCCTATTAGGCTACATTGGAATCCAACGTATGAGTGGGTGGTTGTTCCCCAGCGGACTATTTCAGTCTTGGATTCTGGATCCCAATATTGGAATCTTTCTCCCTGACCTAGAGGATCTATGGCTAGGACGACGAAGCCGTTTTTGACTAGGTCAATGCATATTTTCTGATATACCGGGTAGCTCTTGGCTGTTTTCGCGTGTCCACATAGGAAGAGTATGGCGGGGGCTTTACCCTCAATCTTCTTCGGCACGTAAAGCAGGGATGTGACATAAAATTTCGGTAGGCTCTCATAAATCACCTTCTCTATTCTATAGTCCTCTTTCTCAACTATGCCCCTAACCCTCGGATTCAGGGGAGTCTTCTCCTCCGGGAGACCTCCTATCGCCTTTAGGAAATATTCCCGCACCAGCTTCTTCCTCTTCTCAACCTCTTCCCGGCTGATTAAACGATCTTTCTCGGCTTTCTCCCTAGTGAAGTAGTCCTCAGCCTTTCGGAGAAGATATCTTGGAAGCTGATCCTCCACATCGCAGAAGCCATCAACGAAAGGAGAAAACTTTATGTCTAAAGCTGAACCCATCAAAACCCCTTCTCGTATAAATGATGATAAATATTTGAATTTAAACGTAATGGAAGCCTTGACGCCGATTTACCAGAAGAGGTTGAGAGACTTAAGCCTATCCTTAAGTCTGGAGACTTCTTCAGGCTTTAAGGGTCTTAGAGGCTTTTTAGGCAATCCGGCTCTAACTCCCCTTAGCTCCAGAGCCGCTTTTATGGGCGCTACCGGCGGCCCACTGTATAGGATTCTTCTTAAGGCGTTTATTTTTCTCTGGAGTTCTAGGGCTTTCTCATAATTTCCGCTCTTAAAGTTTTCGTAGAGTTCAACTAGGAGTTCTGGAGCCGCATTTGCAACTCCGGATATTTCTGCATGCGCTCCGACCAGTAGGGCTGCTAGAAATATGTCGTCCGCCCCGTTTATGACTGTTACAGGCTTCGGTGCGGTTTCAATTATTTCTTGAAGCTGACTTAGGTTTCCGCTTGAATCCTTTATGCCATGGAGGTTTTCTATGGCGCATAGTTTTCTGAAGGTTTCGGGCGTTAGGTTGAAGCCGGTTAATTGTGGAATGTTGTATGCTAGAACCGGTATGCTGATGGATTCAGCTATCAGCCTATAATGCGTCATTAAGCCCTCTAGGTCTGGTTTAAAGAAGAACGGCGTAATTACCCCCACCGCATCCGCACCTATTTTCTCAGCATGCTTCGCTAACTCAATGCATTCAGCCGTGTTCGTGGCTCCAACATGAACTATCACTGAGGCTTTCCCCCCAGCCTCCTCAATAACTGTTTCCGCAGCAATCTTCCTCTGCTCAACACTCATTAACACTCCCTCACCCATAGTTCCGCAGACAAAGAATCCATCAACACCCCTATCAATCTGAAAGCGCACAACCTCCCTCAAAGCAACGGAATCCACATTTCCATCAGAATCAAACGGCGTTATAATCGCCGGGAAAACACCCTCAAAAAGAGGCCTAACCATACTCCAAACCACCAGCAAAAATTAAAACATCAACACAATATTTAACAGTTATCTCTAAAAAAGAGGGAAGAAAAAATTATTAAGAGGAGGCTCACGTAAAAATATTGATTATCAGCGGCCGTAGTCTAGTTTGGTTAGGACACCGGCCTGCCACGCCGGCGACCCGGGTTCAAATCCCGGCGGCCGCACCAAA
>CAYNMB010000003.1:0-2956 GCA_964398235.1 uncultured Candidatus Bathyarchaeia archaeon
CCTGGCTTGGCTATCCCCGCTTTTCAATAATTCAAATATTCTTTGATTAAAATTTGCTTTTCTATTTTATGGTTCCAGTTATAAATGCTATTAGGCCGAGTAACATCCATAATAATATTCTATTCTTCACTTTTTTCGCATTTTCTTTTGTATGATTTTCTATTAGATTTTTTGATGACATTATGAAACCTATGTCTGCGGCTATTAGGGGCGGCAGGAACCATATGTGCATTAGCTTGAGGATTAGCGGTAAGGGACTTAGGAGGACAGCGGCGATAAAGAAGGCCACTGATGCATAAGCAGCCTTTTTAGCTCCATAAGATATTGCTAGGGTCTTAATTCCTCTAATTTTGTCTCCCTCCATATCGACTATTCCCTTGACTATTTCTCGTCCAGTATTGGCTAGGAATGCTAGAGCTGCAAAAATTGTTGTGTTGATTTCAAGGAATCCCCTTAAAGCTAAACCGCCATAGATGAATGGTGTCGCGATGCATGCGCTCACTAGAAGGTTTCCAGGCAAACCTGTGCGTTTTCCAATGGTTGAGTAGGTTACAGATATCGTCCAAGAGATTAATGCTGCCAGAAGGCATGGAATGTTTGTGTAGAATGCCGAAATAAATCCGAGTAATGTTAAGGTTATTGCAAGGAGTAGGCTTTCTACAGGCTTTATTATCCCGCTTGGAATAGGTCTATCAGGTTCATTAACAGAGTCTATTTCCACATCGTAATAATCGTTTATTGCCATTGAGGCGCCTGTTAATGTGAAGGCGGTAATAAAACCTAATATAAGCTTGTTAGCATAAGCTTCAGTTACAGCGGGTTCTTGCGCCGCTACGAAAGCGCCGACTACCACGGCGAATCCCATCATTAAGCAATTTACTGGACGAATTAGCTTTACGAATCCCATTATCTTTCTCATTTTCACAACAAAGATTAAACCAAGCAGCTTATAAATTAGATGGAGTTAATAGGCTAAAAAGGAACGGTTTATTCGGCTGGCGGTGTAAAAAATGAAGCTTATTTCAGAGAGACCCTTCGCTGAATTTAGGAAACAATGTGAGGAACTTTTACAAACCGTGTTAAGAAAGATTGCCCCAGAGTTTTCAACTCAGAGAATATTTCTTGAACCGCCGCCGAACCCACGCTTCGGCGAATTAACATCAAGAATATGTTTTAAGATTTCAAAACAACTCTCTAAAACTCCAATCGAATTAGCTAAGCAGATAGAAGCCGAAGCCAACATCGAGAAAAAAAGCTTCTCTATGATCGAGTCTATTGAGGCTGCTGGACAAGGATATGTGAACTTTCATGCAGATTTCACTAAACTTTCAGCCTTAACAATAAAATCTGCAAGAGCACTAAGCCAAGAGTACGGATACGTTAAGACAGATAAGCCTGAAAAAATAATAGTTGAGCATACAAGCGTTAATCCCGTTCATCCAATTCATATTGGATCTGCAAGAAATTCTGTGCTTGGTGATTCGTTGGCAAGAATATTGAGTGCTAGGGGACATACGGTTTACAGACACTACTATATTGATGATGTTGGACGCCAATCTGCGATAGTTGCTTATGGATATAAGCTGCTTGGTAAACCTAACCCGACCATAAAACCCGACCATTTCATCGGCGCAATATATGCCATCACGAACTGTCTGCTAGAAATCAGGAAACTTAAAAAATTATTGAAAGAGAAGAGCGATGGGCTTAGTCATGATGAGGCGCAGAAAATTAAAATGGAGCTTGACGATTGGGCAGCAGTAGCCATTGATCTCCAGCAAAGATTCCCCGATTTATTTGACAATTTGTTAGATGCCATAAATAGAGTAGAGGATCCGGAATCTGAAGTCAATATTCTCATGAGAGCTTATGAAATGAATGAGGATTGGGCTGTAAAACTCATCCGGGAGGTTTCATCCATATGTCTTGAGGGATTTAGGCAGACTCTTGCAAGAGCTAACATAACGTTTGATTCATGGGATTGGGAGAGCAGCTTCGTGTGGAGCGGTGAGGTTGCAAAGTGTTTAGAGGCTCTTAGGAAAACCCCATATGTCTTCCGTGAAGGCGAAGTGTTGGAATTTGATGCTGAAGGCGTGGCAAAGGATCTTAAACTAAAGAAAGTGTTTGGACTTAAAGAAACCTATGAAATCCCGTCGCTAACTTTGGGCAGGTCGGATGGCACAACCCTTTACACAACCAGGGACATAGCTTACAGTTTGTGGAAATTTAGGAGGGCTGATAGGGTGATAAATGTTATTGGCATGGAGCAAAGGCTGGCGCAACTACAGCTAAAAATGGCTTTATGCGCCTTAGGATACATTGAGGAGGCTAGGAGGCTAATACATTTCGCCTATAACTTGGTTAATTTTCCGGGTCAAAGGGTCTCGGGAAGAAGAGGACGTTACATAACCCTAGATGAAGTTATGGATGAGGCTGTTTCAAGAGCCTACAAGGAAGTTGAAAAACATTCAAACGGCTTAACAGAGGAAGAAAAGAAGAAGATTTCTGAAATCGTAGGTATAGGCGCCGTGAAATATGCTTTAATAGAAACAGATCCCCAGAAGCCGGTTACATTCACCTGGGACAGGGTTATAAATTTCGAGAAAAACAGCGGACCCTACATTCAATATTCGTATGCAAGAGCCTGCAGTATACTTAGAAAAGCTTCTAGGAAGGTTGAAGAGGCAGATTACTCCTTGCTTAAAGAGCCGATTGAACGTGAATTAGTTTTAATGATCGCCAAATTTCCAGAAGTCTTTATTGAGGCGGCTGACAATCTGAGACCAAATATAGTAGCCGACTTTGCAAATGCTCTAGCAGACAAATTCAATACATTTTACGCAACATTACCGGTGATAAAAGCTGAGCCGCGGGAATTAAGTGATGCAAGATTACTTCTTGTTGACGCTGTGAAAATAACATTACGTAATGCTTTAAATTTGATAGGTATAGAGGC
>CAYNMB010000003.1:3056-41201 GCA_964398235.1 uncultured Candidatus Bathyarchaeia archaeon
TTGACGCTGTGAAAATAACATTACGTAATGCTTTAAATTTGATAGGTATAGAGGCACCAGAAAGAATGTAAAACAACATTAAATGAGAATAATGCTACTATAATATAACATGTTCCCTACTTTAGAGGCACATACATGCTGCTTCTCGTTGCGCCTATTCCCGGCGTTCCATGCCTCACCGGCTTGTTCGTTATTGCGAATTCACCTAGATAGTGTCCTATCATCTCTGGCTTAATTTCCACTGGAACAAATTCTTTTCCATTGTGAACGTGGATTGTTATACCAACCATTTCAGGCAATATTATCATGTCTCTTGCATGAGTCTTTATGGGTTTAGTGTAGATGCCTTCCTTAGCCATGCGAATCTTCTCTAAAAGCTTCCTTTTCTCATGAGATAGAGTTCTCAGTAGGCTTCTCCTAGCGCGTGAGGGAAGTAGACGTATCACCTCATCCATCGGCATGTTTTGCAGCTCTTCGAGAGTGAAACCTCTATATCTGAACTCTCTAGGCATGTTATCACCAGACCATTAAAAATGAATTATGCTTTTTAAATGTTGCTATTCTCTTTTCGGAGATTACCTAGAGCCCTAGCAACTTGTTTTTATCAATAAAATCAGCTTTTCTGGCGCATTATATAAAAAATGTGAATTAAAGCATTACTCTTCTTCAATGAATTCTTCTGGTCTCGGAGGCGTTGGGCTCAATCCTTTCCTAGTGCGGATCTGCTTTATTATTTCCATCTGTAGCGAATCCGGCACTGGAGCCCATCTGCTAAATTGTGTCGCCCAGAAAGCTCTTCCCTGAGTTGAAGATCTTAGCTCATCGGCAAGTCCAAAGGATTCGGCTACCGGCATCTCTGCCTTAACCAGCATGTAGTCTTCTTCGCTTGATAGATTTAAGAGTCGCCCTCTTCTCTTTTGCACTATGGCTATTACCTGACTTACAAATTGATTTGGAACCTTGCAATCAAAGCTAATTATGGGTTCTAGAAGTTTTGGCTCACAAAGCAGGAAGCAACCCCATATTGGACGCCATGTCATGGGCATTATTTGCGCTGGTCCTCTGTGAACAGGATCTTCGTGAACCACTATATCTTCGAGATTAACTTTAAGCCCATATGCTGGCTCCCTAGCCAATACGCATGAGTTAACAGCATCTCTAAAACCAGCTTTAACGTGTTCAATAACCTCTTCAACAAACTGTCTACCTTTAATTCTATTGACAAGTACATTTGTTCCCTCAATTGCTATGACGTTTCGGGCGTCTTCAGCCGGCCAACCAAACTCCTTCATGAGAATCCTCTGTCTTTCATCCCGCTTCTGCATTTCAGAGATTTTTCCAGATCGTATGGCTTCTATAACATCCTCTGAAAGCTTTTCTATCGTAACCCACAGCCTATTGTGTTTGTTGGGGCTTTTACCCATAATTGGCGGCCCTCTATAATTTCGGCTAATAGTTTCACGGTAAATCACGATGGGTTTACTCATCCTAACCTTCAAGCCGGCTTCCTGCATCCTATATGCTGTAACCTCAAGGTGAAGTTCACCCATACCGCTTAAGAGATATTCACCGCTTTCCCTATTTACAGTGAAGCGTAGGTTTGGATCCTCAAGAGTTAGTTTTCGTATAACTTTGTCAAACAGCGGCAAGTCTCTAACATCTTCAGGTTCAATCGCAACCGTTACAACGGGCTCAGAAACATATTTTAGACTTTCAAATGGCGGGGTCTCAACGCCATCATCAGCAATCGTCTCTCCAACTTGGAGTGGCGGTAGCCCCGAAATAGCCGCTATGTTACCAGCAGGTATTTTGTCAACAACAACCCTATCAGCAGCCATGCTCATGTAAACCTGCTGTATGGTCGCTTTCTGTCCAGTTGTCACAAGCTGAACAACTTTTCCTCTCTCAACAGTTCCGCTGAAAACTCTTCCTATAGCGACTATCCCGCTGTGCGGATCAACTTCAATCGCTGTTACACACATCAGCAATGGACCTTTGGGATCAACTTTAGCCATACCTATGCCAACCGGGCTCTTCGGGTCTCCAGGCCATATTTGCGTCTGCCTATATGGTTGGGCTTCCAGCGGATTCGGCAGATGTTCACAGAGCATGTTGAGAATTGGTTCCCAAAGCGGAACTTTTTTACTCAGCGCTCTAACTTTTTCGGCAACTTCCTCAGGTTCACCGGTATAGGCTTCAATCACATCTTTAAATGTTATGCCTTTCTCCCTCATGTATGGTAAGTTGAAGCCCCACTTATGAAGAGCTGAACCAAAGGCAACTGTCCCGTTTTCGATCTTAACCTGCCAGTCTTTTTTATGCTCAGGGGGCGCATATTTTTCAATCAATTGATTTACTCTAACTATGATTTTTGCGAAGCGCTTCTGCATTTCCTGTGGAGTTAAGCGCAGCTCCTTTATCAATCTGTCAACTTTATTAATGTAGAGAAGTGGTTTAACCCTCTCACGCAATGCTTGCATTAACACAGTTTCTGTCTGGGTCATTGGTCCCTCAACGGCATCAACAACGACTAGTGCGCCGTCAACAGCTCTTAGGCTTCTTGTCACTGCTCCACTGAAGTCTATGTGCCCCGGAGTGTCAATTAGGTTTATGAGGTACTCCTTACCTTTATAGTTGTGAACTAAGCTTATGTTTGATGGGAAGACCGTCATCTGTCTTTTCTGCTCAAGCTCCCATGAGTCTAAGAAAAGTCTTTGACCAGCAACTTCCTCACTTATTATTCCGGCGGCGGCGAGTAGGCTATCTGAAAGCGTTGTTTTTCCGTGATCTACATGAGCGATTATACTTGTATTTCTTATTCGCTCGGGATTATCCATTAACGCAAGTATTTCACTGATCTGTTTATAGCGTCCCATACCTAAATCTTCCCACCTTAAACTATGAGAGTTAACGTGAACATACTTTTATTTTTATACATGTGTATTTTCACTCTTAAGTAGAGCTACATAAATGTGAGGGATGTTACCTATTAACTTTTTGTTTATTATCTCAATTTTAATTTTCTAGCGCCATAAAAGCTATTCCGTTTCTAAGAAGAACTGAAAAAGTTTCCTATAGTTTCAAGCATCGGAGTATACGTTTCATCCTAATGGCACATAAGCCAATAAACTGACGATAAAAAATTTAAGTCTGATTGATCCTTTTTATCTAAAATCTTTCCGTTAATTGAAAAGAAGGGAGATGGGTAACGAAAAAAGCTAGCCTAATAGAAAAAATTCAGAGGTTGAAGAGGGAGAAAAAGGCGGTTATATTAGCCCATAATTATCAGAGGCCTGAGATTCAAGATATAGCGGATTTTATCGGTGACAGTCTAGGGTTATCACTTCATGCAACGCAGACGGATGCGAAGATAATTGTTTTTTGTGGTGTTAATTTTATGGCTGAGACAGCCGCCATCCTAAACCCAGATAAAACCGTCCTCATCCCAGATAAAAACGCCCTATGCCCAATGGCCTCAATGCTTCCAGCCGAACTCGTTAAACTTTATAGACGAAAGTATCCCGATGCGAAAGTTGTCCTATACGTGAATAGTCTAGCTGAAGCTAAAGCTCATTGTGATGCTGTTTGCACATCCGCCAACTTTGCCGAAGTTATAAACAAAATTGATGGAGACCTCATCCTTTTCGGTCCTGACGCAAATTTAGCTAAATATGCGTCATTACATACAAGCAAGAAGATAATTCCCATTCCCTCCATGGGCTTCTGTCCAGTACATAAAATGTTTAGGAAAGAAGATATTATGAGGTTGAAGCGCATTTATTCGGATGCTGAAATAATGGTTCATCCAGAATGCGATTTGAGCGTTTGCAAAATCGCTGACTTTGTTGGTAGCACATCAAGAATGTATAAGAGGGCTTTAGCCTCCGATGCAAAAAGGTTTATTGTTGCAACCGAGAAGGACTTCCTATGTAGGTTGAGAAAGGCTAGAAAAGATGCTGATTTCATACCAGCGCATGAGGACGCAATATGCGTAAACATGAAACTCCACACCCTAGAGAAAGTTTACATTTGTCTGAAAAACGAGAGGTATAAAGTTACCTTACCATCCAGGATAAGAGCTATGGCTAGAGATCCTATCGAATTTATGCTTAAGATTCATTAAAGCATGCGGTAGAAAGATTATCTTCTCATTTCTTCCCTTGTTCTAAATCTAGGTTTAATTTTCAAGCATCCGTAATCTCCAGTTACACAGGATGCGCATAGCTGGTCTTTCGGCAAGCCTATTCCCTTGCTAAGCCCCTCGATATCGTTATAGCCAACGAATGAAGCACCAATATATTTAGTGACTATTTTATTAATTTCCTCAATCTTCATCGGAGCTCTACATAGCCTATATACTAGGAGCTCCTCCTGAGATGGAAAATCTATACCCATATAGCATGGAAACATTATTGGCGGAAAAGTTAGAAGAAGGGACACTTCCTTCGCCCTCTTAAGTTTTTCCCTAATAATTATTCTTGAACTTGTACCTCTAACTATGCTGTCATCTATCAAAACTATACGTTTACCCTCAATGACGTCTCTTATTGCAATTATGTTTAAAACTATACTTTCTCTTTTTTCTGGTTCGATGAAGCTTCTCCAGCTGCCCTTACGTTTATATCGATCCTTCATTAACCCCTCTTCAAAGGGTATACCGGATTTTTCGGAATATCCAAGCGCAGCGGGTCTAGCTGAGTCAGGAACAGGTATAACTATATCGGCATCTATAGGATATTTTTCGGCCAGAATTCTCCCAAGATTTTTTCTAGCCCTATAAACGTTAACGCCTTCTATATATGAGCTGGGATGAGCGAAGTAAGTGTATTCAAAGGAGCAGTGCGCATGCCTCTTTTTACGAGCAAAATAACTGGACTCTAAGCCGTTTCTCCCTATTTTTACTATTTCACCGGGCTCCACATCCCTCAATAATTTTGCCCCAATCGCCTCTAGAGCACAGCTTTCGGATGCTATCACATAAGATGAAGTTTCTTCATGCCAACCTAAACATAGGGGTCTAAAACCCATTTCATCTCTGACGCCTATAAGCTCGCCTTTAGACGTTAATATAACCACTGAAAAGGATCCATTTAGGTAGGGGTTTAATTCTCTGAATGCTTCACTCCAACTTTTACCTTTTTTTAATATTTTATAAAGTCCAACGCCCATGAGTTCCGTATCAACTATTCCATAAGGTGAGGAAAAACCGAAGTCTTTAAGAGTTTCAATCAAAACTTCTCTTTCAAGGGTTCCGTTATGGGCTATTCTAAAGCCATAATCGTCTAAGGGTTTTCCAATATCTATTGGTTGTGCATATTCAATTGATGATTTGGCAGTCGTCGAATATCTCACATGCCCTATTCCCACGTTTCCTCTAATTTTCGAAATCTCTTCATGCTCAAACTCCACTGAACGGGAAACTACTCCATTCCTCTTAAATGTAACACAACCGTGAACAGCTATTCCCCAGGATTCTTGACCACGATGCTGAAGAGCCTCTAAACCAGTAATGAGCAAAGGAACTACATCATATCCTTCAAGAGAGAATATGCCAATTACTCCACACTTTTCCCGTGGAAACAGCATCATGTTCCTCAGAACAAAACGATGAAAAGAAACATATTAATTCTTTGTGGTCAGAAAATTGTCAAAAAACATCTATGCTTGACTAGAATATTTGGGGTTATCGGCTAAAGTCGGTTTTCCATTTTCCTCAACAACGATTTTCGCGAAGCCGGTTTTTTGTATGGCTACGTAATCATGACCAGCGTCAGATGGGTATATAGCCAAGAAGACAAGCTCCGTGTTGCTAGTGTTTACTGAGCGATGGGCAAAGCCCGGAGGGATATAGACCAAAACGTTTGGTTCTATTTTTAGGGCTCTGGTTTCGCCGCGTCTATTCTGCATTAAAATTAAGCCTTCACCTTTCATTCCAATGTAAATTTCGCTTGTCGGCTCCTTAGCGTGGAAGTGTCCTTTAGTGAAGTAATATTCTTTTCCAATTTTCCCCGGATATATGATTGTGCAGCTTACGTTGAATTCGCCTTCTTTTTCTCGGGGCATTTCATACACGGTGTAGATTAATGGATCCTCGCCTTTCGAAAGCATTTCCTCAACTAAATGTTTATCTAAGAAATATTCTTTCATGTCGCTTAAGTGTCGCTCAACCTTGGTTTTATAGGGATTGATCCCATATTTACCGCCTAATATGAGAGAAAACGGTTCACTGCTCATCTTGAAGCCTTCCTAGAGATTAGGTGGAGGAAATAATCGCAACCACATTTTTAAGATTTACGCCTCATTAAAGACTGACTGTTACAGTGAGTATTTCTTTAAATATTCCATTATTTTTCTGAAGTTTTCTTCGCTTATTTCACCAATCTCAAGAAGCTTATTAGCTATTTCCGATATTGTTGATATGGATTTAACCCTATAGCCCATCTTTTCCAGATTTTTTCTTCCACCCTGCTCTCTATCAACCACAATCATTATGGTGTCTATTATGCCGCCAGCCTCTTCAATCGGTTTTATTCCTTCAATTTTCGATCTTCCATCGGTGATCACGTCATCAAAGAAGATGAAGCGCTCTCCACTCTTAATTTCTCCACCAACTATGCGCCCGGTTAAACCATACTTCTTAGATTCTTTTCTAACAACTATGCATGGAAGCCCAGCCTTACTCGCTATGTTGGGTATTAAAAGGGCTCCCTTCAATTCAATGGAAGCCAATTTATCTATTTTTCTCTCGGAGGCGATTTCACGTATTTCTTTAGCCACAACATCTGTAACAGCTTCAAACTCTCTAGGGGAAGACAGCAGCCAGCTTAAATCAATGTAGTATGGGCTCATTATGCCCGACTTTAGCTTAAAGCTACCAAATTTTAGGGCTTTCGATCTCACTAGGCTTCTCGCTATTACAGCAAGTTTATCATTCATACTGCACATTGCGGATCACTCCTCTTTTAAACAATTTCATAGTTTAATGTCTTTCCTTCTCCATCAATTATAATTATGTCATTCTCGGATCTATACGGGTATGCGGCTATAATCATTATTTTTCCATAGAAACTGTTGAGGTCACGTATGGATGGAGAAAGCGCGCCGGAGGGATGAGAGTGAGCTGTCCCCACTATTGAGAAATCTATTGGAAGCATGTATAAGGGGAAGGCTGAAAAAAATTTGCCTTTAACACTTAATGGTGGAAGTAAAACTTCATTAACTTCTATTACGTCTCTTTTCGTTTTTCCCCTAAGTAGAAGGATTCCTTCTCTAGGATGACATGCCCTAGCATAGCTTAAAATGCTTTCTAACACAGAACGCTTCATAATTATGCGCTTCACATCAATCACCTAAAGCCATCTATAGATTGATTTGAGGGCTAAAAATAATCTTCAATTTAATCGTCTTCATATTTCAGCCTTCGCTTTTCTATAAAATTGGCTTCGATAAATTTTTCGCACAGTCTCTATGGTATCCGCCTCTTCCGGCATTTTATCATCTCTTATTCTCGTTATTCTTGCAAATCTTAACGCCATTCCAGACTCGTATTTTGGACTCTTCTGAATCTCGTTGTAGGCGACTTCAACAACAATTTTAGGCAAAACTATAACCCTATTTCCCTCAGATTTTATGGCTATCTCCTTTAAACGCCTGGTCATTTCGGCTATCTCGTTATCCGTTAAGCCCTTAAAGGTTTTACCTACCACTGTGAATCTGTCACCATCTCTAGCGGCCAGATAATAGTCTGAAAGCCATTTGTGCCTTCTGCCATATCCATATTCGGCTGCAACTATGACTAGATCAAGCGGCGGTAAAACCTCTTTAATTTTAAGCCAGTGTTTGCCGCGTACACCTGGAAAATATGGGCTGTCAATTCTTTTCGCCATTAATCCTTCATGCCCTTCATTGACGGCTTTTTTGAGGAATGATTCAGCCTCTGAGATGTTGCTAGTTATGATTTGCTTGGTTAGCGGTATGTTTCCAGCAATTTCCTTAAGTCTATTCCTCCTTTCAATGTAAGGAGTTTTAATCATGTTTTCTCCATCAACATAGAGAATATCAAAGAGATAGAACTCCACTGGAATCTTTTTGGCAATCTCATCTATTCTATGTATTCTTTTGAAGCGGCGCATCAGATGTTGAAAGGGTAGGGGTCTTCCATCATTACCAACGGCTATTACCTCCCCCTCAAGTATGACTTCTTTCGCTTTGACTTCATTGCGGGCTAGGGTAACAATCTCGGGAAGGCTTCTAGTGACATCGGTAAGCCTACGACTGAAGATTCTAACCTCACCATTGGACATGTGAATCTGAATCCTAGCGCCATCAAGCTTATATTCAAGCGCCGTCTTTCCTCCATGTTCTTCAAAAACCTCCCTTAAACTACCTGCCATTTGGGCGAGCATAGGCTTAATCGGCCTAAAAATTTTAAAGCCCAGATTTAATATTCCGTTCACACCATGCTTTTTGCAGAGAACCGCAACCTCAGCCACGTCACCGGTCAGCATTGAAGCTGTTTGAACTTCCTTAAGTGGAATCGAGAAGGCTTCTGAAACCGCCGCCTCCATTAAACCCTCCTGAAATCCTGTTCTCATTTCACCAATCATTATCTTAACAAGATATTTTGCTTCCAATGGCGTTGCGCGGCTCAGCAAGGATTCCACTAATCTCTCTTTTCGCTCTCTAGACCCTTGACCCTTGGATTCCGCGATGCGCTCGAATATTCTTCTAACTTCGAGTAGTGTGAGCGGTTTCTCAATAAGCGTGGATTGTCTATGAGCAACACTGTTCTCAAAAATTATTTTGACTGCCGCTCCAACATCACCTGTGTTTCTAAAAGCTGAATAAAAATTGTTCCATGTGGGTCCAGAGAGGCGTCTAATTACGTTTCTCAGCGTCGCCCAGCTCACATCGAGAGTTCTTTGATCATACTTTGGGAAGGGTCTCCCAAGAATCATCGATATGGCTGGCTCAATCTCATCCTCACTTAAATTTTTTAGAAAATCAGCGACGATTCTTATCATGACATTACGCTTAGTTAGCTTCTCAAGTTTCTCGCAGACATCCACCAGTGATTTAAACTCCACAATAGCCCTCCGTTGAGAAGCATATTCGCCGTCTAAGTTTTCTATAGCTTACGACCAAATCTTATCGATTTCTTTCTGCAGCTCCTTCTTACGTTTTTCATATTCCTCTACTGTTATTTCACCAATCTTATACCTAGCGTGCAAGGTTTCAAGCTGCTCTCTCAATATCTTTTCTCTTTCTTTTTTATCCTTTATTAATGAATCCAGAAACGCTAAGGTCTCCTCCACATCCATCTTAACGTTCTCCAATACAGTGTTTGAGATTTTTCCCTCGGCAACAAGCTTCTTTATGGTTTCATACGCTGATCGTAGTTGGCTCTCCATGTCTCTTATCTCACTTGGCGTTTTGTCGCCAAGCATTTTTTCTAGACGCTCCAAATTGGCTCTGAGAGATTTCATCATACTCTCCAGCTGCTTTTGTTCAGCCTTCACTTTTTCAGATTTCTCTGAAAAAGTGCCTAAATCGATTTCACCAACTTTATAACGTACAGTTAGCTCCTCGAGATTTAATGCAAGTTCATTCATTTTTCTATTGATTTCATCAAGTTTACTTCTTAAATCCTCGAGCTTGCGAACCCTAGTATTCAAAAGCTTACCTAACTTACCACAATATTCATTGAATAATTTTAGGAAAACGGTTTCAGAAACTTCACCAGACTGAAATAGTTTGAAGAGCGCAATCTTCCTCGCATAGATTGTAGAAATATTAGACATTAAATCAGCTATTTCCTTCTCAGGGGTTTTAGGCGCTTTAGCAACCTGAGCTGGCTGAACTCGTGCTCGCGTTGGAGGTGGAACAATAGGCGGAAGCGGCGGCGGAGCTTCCATAGGTCGCGGTCTTTCGAAGCGTGAAGGACGGGTGGAAGTCGGCAATTGCGCCCCGCAATATATGCAGTACCTCATTGCCGGAACCATTCTACCGCATTTTGGACATCTAATTCTAGCTTCTTCCAGATTGGACAAGATAGAACCCCACGAATCTTTAAATTAACAATGTATGAGGAGTCTAATATTTTTGGCGGTGGCCATCAAATAAAAAGCTAATTAATATGTAGAAATATCTCAAATATTATTATTGAGATAGAAATGTCTGAAATCGACTACATACCGCTTAGGCAGGTTTTGAAGGATTATTTGAGGGAGCATGGAATAACACTAAATGACTTGCTTAGGGTGATGGATGAAAATAAGGAGGGCATAATGGACGCTCTTAGCAAAAGGATTCACATGACCGAGGAGCAACGTAGAGCCTTGGAGAAGGGGCTTTCGAGCAAGGAGCTTAATCTCCTTCTATTCGTCATACAAGCCTTCTACATCCTTAATCCTTCAGGGCTTTACAAGGGTTTTATGATTGAACCCGTTAGGGAAGACATTATGAAGGGTGATAAAATTACATTTGAGGGATGTAAGAGCATATTGAAGGCTCTGAGAATTTCAACCGCAAATATAGATGTTTAAAAAACTAATAGTGGATTTCCACAACATCCCCGTCCATAAGGATGTGATTTGGACCAACCTTTTCACCCGGATACTTTGCGCTTGGACCCCATATTTTAGCGTATTTGAAATTCCTATACATTTCGCTATGGATCTTTTTAGCAATCTCGATGACGGTTGTTCCACTCTTAACTACAAGAGGCCTGTCTGACGGTTTTTTGGAAAATGGTTCTTTAGTGTAGATTCTCATCACATTAAGTATCTTAAACAGGGTTTCGCCAATTTTTTCCAAGCCAACTCGATTTAGACATGAAACCGGTATAAGCGGAATGCTTCTTTCCTTAAGAGCTTCCTTTAATAGAGTGAGGTTGGCTTCAGCGTTTGGCGAATCAAGTTTATTGGCGATGATGATCGCTGGTTTATAAACATTGCTTGAAAATATTGCATTCTCAACATCATCCAACCTAACTTTACCACTAATTTTAACTACCGCGGATGTAATACGATAGCTGTTAAGCAGCTCTTTAATATCTTTAGGAGAACAATCAACTAAAGCCCCGCTTCCAATTATCTGGATGCCCACACCATAGCTTCGCTTAATAATTTCAACTTCACCCTCAGGTTTTTCTACAAGGATACCGGCCTTTTCAAGCTCCGAGAGAACCATAAATAGTTGATTGAGAACATTTTCAGATAAGTCAAGCATAACGATTAATCCATCAGCATTTCTCACTAGACCTAGCACTTGGGTTCCATTCATCCTTCCCTCGGAAGCACCCTCCACTATGGCGGGAGCCTCAACAAGCTGAAACTGTATGTCCTCATACTGTAGCATTCCAGGCGTGGGTTTCTGTGTGGTGAAGGGGAAGGGAGTTATCTCCGGTTTAGCGTTTGTTATAGCTGCTAGTAGACTGCTTTTACCAACGTTAGGTGGACCGAGAATTACTATTTGCCCAGCGCCTTCTTTCGGTATCGCAAATCCATATCTTCCACCACCTTTTCTTCTGGTCTTCGCTGATTCTAGCTCGCGTTCGAGCTCAGCGATTCTACGCTTGATATTGGCCACTAGCTTGCTTGTTCCCTTATGTTTTGGAACAAGCGCTAAAAATTCTCGCATTAACTTTATTTTTCTCGGCGTTGAACGGCAGGCTACGACTTCAGCCCATTTAGCTTTGGCTTCGGCTGGAAGATTCGTGACCATTTTTCTCTCAATAGATGTAGTTAGAGCATTATCTATATTTTTCGCGTCTTCTCCATCCTTACTCCATCACCTACGCTAGAAACCCAACCGTTCTTTGCACCAACTGATAAGCATGCTTCCACAACCTTTCTGCCAACCTTCTCATCTTTGACGAGTGCAATAATGCTTCCACCCATACCGGCGCCGGAGATTTTGGCGCCATATGCTCCAGCATCTAAGGCTGCTTCACACATACGCTCTATTTTCGGCAGACTCACATCGTAGAGGTCCCTAAGCAATGCTTGCTGAGCATTCATCACTTCGCCCAAAAATCGGTGGCTAAACTCCATTATGGGACCGGTAACCATCCGCTTCCAAGCGTCCTCGCCAAGAATCATTTTAACTTCTTTTTCATTAACCCTCCCCATCCTTAGGACTTTAAGCGCCAATTCTGTTAACTTATGCATTCTCAATGTGAAGAGTATTCTTTTCCGAGAACTTTCACTCATAATCGACAGGTAATTCTCAATCTCATCTTCGGCGATATTTTCCCACAATGGTTCATCAAACTTATACCCTAATTTAGCCTTCAATTTGCTCGGAACAATTTTATTTTCCATTAAGGCTTTTAGGCCAAGATTTATCTCCATCTGTCTTTTTGGATGGATATCTCCCGTTGAATGTTTGATTCCGGAATCTATGATGGCGAAGGTTAAATCCTTAAAGGGAAGTTCCTCAACATTATAGGGAGGTCTGCAGTCAAGCTTTATTATGCCGCCGAATGCAACTCCATATTGATCAAGTCTACCGCAGGGTATACCAGCCTCAACATTCTCAGCCATAAAAGATATTTCAGCTATTTCTTTTCTACTGAGACCTAGATTGAAGACATGATTTAGGAGCGCTGTAAAAGCAACCTCAAGCGCCGCGCTACTAGCTAATCCGGAGCCGATGGGTATTTCGCTTCTAATAGTTAAATCCATGCCCCTAAGCCTATTAGCCAGACCTTTTCTGACGAGAACATTCACCACACCACGTAAATAGTTGCCAAAAAATTTTCCATTCCGCATTTCGTTAATACCTATTTTAAAAGAGTCTAAGTGGGGTTCACCATACTCCTTGAGATCTAGAGACTTCACTGTAAAGGTTTCATCTCCAGAAAACTTTGCTGAAATATATAACCTTAAATTAATTGCTACTGGAACAACTGGCAACCCTTTATAGTCTTGATGCGTGTTCAAAAAATCGGCTCTTCCGGGAGAGGAGACAATAAATTCCTTCATATTTGCTCTCCTTAATGCATAAGAATCTACTTTCTTCGGATTTAGCCCCTAACAATCATGTTTCTGGACTCTCCCTTAATTCTTTAGCCTTAAGCTCAGGCGTATAATCGAATGTCATTGTTCCGGCTCCAGTTTCAACGCCTCCAAGATGCTTTATCTTATCCTTCTCTCTATATGGCGGATAAAATTCTATGTGAAAGTGATAGTAGGGGTATGATTTGCCGTCTGTTGGTCTCTGATGCAAAACCATCCTGTATGGAAAGCTCATGTTGAAGAGGTTATCGAATTTTCTTAGGATCTTCTTCAATATCGATGCTAGAGAATCTTTTTCTCTATCAGTTAAATCCGTTAGTGCACCAACATGCCTCAGCGGATATATATGGACTCCATAGGGCAAGTGGGCGAAAAACGGTAGGAAGCATATGAAGTCTTCGTTTTCGCAAACTATGCGTACAGCCTCAGCTCTCTCTTTTTCAATTATCGTACAGAACAGGCATTTTCCAGTTCTCTTCCAATAACGTTTACTTGAGTCTAACTCACGTTTTATTAGTGGAGGTATAAATGGAAACGCGTATATTTGTCCATGAGGATGATCTAACGTGACCCCAATTATTCTGCCCTTATTCTCAAAGATGAAAACATATTTCACGTAATCTCTTTTACCTAAATCTTCAAATCGATCTGTCCAAAGGTCTATTACAGCCCTAATATTTTTAACATCTAAGTCGGCTAGGGTGGCGTCATGTTTAGGCGTGTAGACTATGACTTCACATACTCCTTTCGCTGGCCTGACGCGATAAAGTTTATCAGATTTAATGTTAGGCGGCGGCGCATCGCTACGTAAAGATGGAAATTTGTTTGGAAGGCTTAAAACAGTCCATCCTGATTCTGGAACCTCCTCCGACCCTGGACAAAATGGGCAGAAATCTTTTGG
This sequence comes from uncultured Candidatus Bathyarchaeia archaeon, assembly GCA_964398235.1. Taxonomy (GTDB): domain Archaea; phylum Thermoproteota; class Bathyarchaeia; order Bathyarchaeales; family DTEX01; genus DTEX01. Next base: position 16,977 of record CAYNMB010000003.1, read on the forward strand.
AAGAAGAGGCCGCTTCCACCTTATATCAGAGACTATTATCCATTCGCGGAGTAGGGGATCCCATCTAAGCTCCATGCTCTCACCTTATAAACTTACAAGAAAAAGGGGAAAAGGGTTAAATTTTCTTTTCGATATTTGCTTACACTTGGGGAGCAGATCCTTGACGTATTTTCTGGGCATAGATGTTGGAACATCCAGCGTGAAGGTTGTCGTTTTAGATGATTCTGGAAGAGTTGTTTCAAAGGCCCAGAAAGAATATCCTATTCACTCTCCCTTACCAGGCTATGCTGAACAGGATCCGGATTTATGGTGGGAGAAATCTAAGCTTTCAATAAGGGAGGCCCTAGAAAGATCTGGATTAAATGGCTCCGAGATTTCAGCCGTAGGTTTTTCGGGGCAGATGCATGGAACTGTGCTGATTGGAAAAGACATGAAGCCGCTGAGACCAGCCATAATTTGGACCGATAAGAGAAGCGTTGAGCAATGCGATGAAATTTATGAAATTATTGGTAGAAAAAGTTTCTTAGAAATTGTCTGTAATCCAGCGATGCCCGGCTTTATGGCTCCAACACTTCTGTGGATTAGAGAAAATGAGCCAAAGGTCTTTAAAAGAATATTTAAGGTTCTTCTTCCAAAGGATTATGTCAGATTCAGATTGACTGGAGAATTAGCCACCGATTTCTCAGATGCTTCTGCAACCCTTCTCTTCGATGTTAGAAGAAGATGCTGGTCGAACAAAATAATCTCTGAACTAAAATTTCCAGCGGACTTATTTCCCAACATTTTAGAGTCCATAGAAATTGCTGGAGAAATTTCTGTAAACGCCTCGAAGGAAACCGGCCTAAAGCCGGGAATCCCCGTTGTTACTGGCGGAGGAGACTCGCCCGTCGGAGCCGTAGGCTGCGGGGTAATCGAAGCTGGCGTAATATCATCCAATATTGGAACAGGCGGACAAATCTTCACAACAATAGATGAATTTAGATCGGATCCAAAGAACAGGATCCATGTTTTCTGCCACGCGGCTCCAGGGAAATGGTGTCTGCAGGGGGCAATACTTTCAGCAGGTTTATCTCTGAGGTGGTTTAGAGATAACTTTGCGCAAATGGAGAAAGTGGTGGGTTCACAATGCAATCTTGATCCATATGATATTCTTTCTAAAGAGGCTGAGGCTGCTGAGCCGGGATGTAGTGGACTGATATTTCTTCCATACCTTCTTGGGGAGAGGTCGCCTCACATGAATCCTAAGGCTAGGGGCGGTTTCTTTGGATTAACCCTACAGCACGGCAGACAACACTTCATTAGAGCGATTATGGAGGGCGTAGCCTATGCTCTCAGGGACTGTTTAGAAGTCTTTAAAGAGCTTGGTGTCAAGATTGAGAAGGTGATTGCACGTGGAGGCGGATCAAGAAGTAACCTATGGAGGCAAATACAAGCCGACGTATTTAACACTGTTGTCTTTAAAACTGAGGTTGAGGAGGATTCGGCTTTCGGAGCAGCCATTTTAGCCAGCGTGGGCGCCGGCGTATACTCCGACCTAAAGGAGGCTTGCGAGAAAAACATTAAAGTTACAAGCATAAATAAGCCAGACGAGGCTAGAGCGAAACTTTATGAGAAACTTTATAATGAAATTTATCGAGGCCTATACCATTCCCTAAAAAATTATTGGATTAAAATTTGATTTTCTCCATTTGAAATTTACGGGTTCTGGAATATATGAGCATAACATATTCGGCATTAAAATACTTATTCTACAAGGCACTGGCGCCAATTTATTTCACCCGAAAATTGAAATGAAAGTATTAGATCTATGGAAACATTGTCTTTAACTGCACAGCTTAAATACTTCCATTTTTTTAAGAATTTATGGAGAGAAACTTGAATAACCCTTACATACGGATGCTCTTTAAGCCGGTTCTTAAAAATCCGGTTCTTGTAGCTGGATTACCAAGCGTAGGGAATGTTGGCGTTAATGTGACAAGATTTTTAGCGGAATCTTCGAACGCTGAGCTGTTCGCGGAGCTATATGCGCCAACTTTACCCGACTACGTAAATGTGCGTGACGGTGGATTATGCAGTCTGCCAAAATATGATTTCCTAGCGTCAAAACTTGAGGCGAATTTAATGATACTTATTGGGGAAACTCAACCGCCAATTGAGGATCTCTCATCATATTATGAAATCTGCGGAAGCATATTAGATTTCATTAAGGACTTTAATTGTAGTTTTATCGTTACATTAGATGGTTTTCCATCAACATTTATTCAAAAAGACGTGTACGTTGCTGGAACATCTGATAAAATTGCTTTGGAGTATGCCTCATTAGGCGCAAAAGTCTATTCTAAAAAAAGAATTGTAGGTTTATCCGGATTGCTTTTGGGAATGGCGAAACTACGTGGGATAGAGGGAGTATGTCTCCTAAGCCCTGTTACAAATCTAGTGTCCGACCAAGAAGCCGCGCTCAACATATATGAATTTTTAAGGAAAGTTCTAGGATACGCAATATCCACATATTCATTTGGATGAATTCAATTGCATTTCGGCCTCCCTAATTTTCTGCAATTTTTCTCTCACTATTTTATTTGCAATACTTGGATCAGCCCTGCCCCTTGTCAACCTCATTAATTGACCTATAAGGTAGTGAACCGCCTTATCATCTACAAGCGCATCTCTAACGGCCTTGGGGTTCTCGGCAAAAACTTTATCCACCATTTTATTGAGCAGGGATTCATCCGTTATTTTAATGAGTCCCTTCTCCTTAACGATCTCCATAGGATCTTTTCCATAAACAATTATTTCCGGAAGAATTTTCTTCGCTATTTTTCCGCTTATGACGCCTTCTTCAATTAGGCGTATCATGTCAACAAGCTTTCGCGGGGTTATTTTTGCTTCATGAAGCTCAAGATTGTTTTCATATAAATATCTGAGCAGATCGCTCATCATCCAATTGCTTATCTCTTTCGGCTTATTATAGAGCTTCACGCATTCCTCAAAGAAGTCTGCAAGAGCCTTAGAGCTCACTAAGACTTCAGCATCATATTTTGGCAACCCGTACATTTTCATGAAACGCTCAGCCCTTTTTTCTGGCAGCTCCGGCATTTCCGCCCTCACTTCCTTAATGAAGTCTTTGCTGATAATTATGGGTACAAGATCCGGCTCTGGGAAATATCTGTAGTCTTGCTCCTCCTCTTTTGTTCTAAGCGAAACGGTGACTCTTCGGATTTCATCCCAGTGTCTGGTTTCACGCTTAACGGCGATTCCTTTTTTAATAAGCTCTTTCTGCCTAACGATTTCGAAGCTTAATGCTCTTTCAACCTCCTTAAAGGAGGATATGTTTTTTATTTCAACCCTTGTTCCGCCAGCAAGCGAAATATTGGCGTCACAACGCATCGATCCCTCTAGATCACCATTAAAAATTCCAAGATGCTCAAGAATATTCCTAAGCTTTTGGAGAAAAATTCTAGCTTCTTTTGGAGTTCTTAAATCTGGTTCAGTAACGATCTCCAATAAAGCAATTCCAGAGCGATTGTAGTCTACAAGCGTGTATGGTGACTGGTCGATTGCCCCTATGTGAACTAGTCTTCCCGGATCCTCTTCGAGATGAACCCTGCTTATTCTAATCTTTCTTCGTCTTCCTTGATTCTCGATATACAGGTATCCATTAACGGCTAATGGCACTCCACCAGCCCTATCGTACTGGGTTATCTGGAAATTTTTGGGAAGGTCTGGATAGTAGTAATTTTTTCTGAAGAAAAGCATTTTTTCGGATACTTGGCAGTTTAATGCAAGCGCCGCCATAACAGCGTATTTAACGGCTTTTTTATTTAGCACTGGAAGTGAGCCAGGTAACCCCAAGCACACTGGACATACAAGGGTGTTTGGCTCTTTACCCCTATAATCTGCTGGGCAACTGCAAAAAAGCTTGGTTTTTAGACTTGTTAACTGCACGTGGACCTCAAGCCCTATTCTAATGCTTTCCTTCAGGTTTTCCATATCAAATACCGCTATGCTGTGAAATTTGTTTACCCATTAAAAGATGGAGAGCAAACATATAAAATCATCTCTTCAATCTAAATTTTTGAAAATATGAATCATCAGGAGGCAAATATTTGAAATGGATGTTAATGTGAAAACCGAGTTTCTGGCCAAGAATGCTAGAGAAGCTGCGGAAAGGGAGGATCTGATAATTGTTATAGATGCTTTAAGATGCTGCTCAACTATTGTAACCGCCCTAGCGAATGGCGCCAAGGCGATAATACCGGTGAAGACTTTAAGGGAGGCATATAAAATTCGCGCCATGAATTCTGATTATCTTTTAGCCGGCGAGAGAGGCGGGGTGAAACCTAGGGGATTTGATCTTGGGAATTCGCCTCTAGAATATACCCGCGAGAGGGTTCGTGGAAAAACAATAGTGCTGACAACCACTAGTGGAACAACAGCCTTAGCTCTCTCAAAAGATTCTAAGCATGTTTTTATAGGTTCTTTTTTGAATGCTAAGGCAGTGGCCGAAAAAGCATTTGAAATTGCCAGCGCCGAGCACATGGATATATCGATTGTTCAATCAGGAACAAAAGGGAAATTTTCTCTAGAGGACTTCATTTGCGCAGGCGCAATAATATCTAGAATGCCCCAGAAACATATAGAGATGTCAGACAGCGCCCTAGCATCTCTGCTTGCATTTAAGCATGCGGAAACCGATTTATGCGCTACGGTTATGAAAAGCTCTCATTCAAGGAAACTTATTGAGCTGGGTTTTAAAAAGGATATAGAATTCTCCTGCCGCCTAGATTTATTTCAGATAACACCAATATATAGGGAGGGAAAAATTGTTAAGGGAACGTAAAACCTCGGCTATGTTCTCGACGGGTTCTATGCAACTATCGACTTAAGCATAGAGCCTTTCTGATAGCAATTTGTCTCCTTCAGCTTCTCTATGGTTGCATTATAAACAGCCATAGTCATCAATTTATATATGGTTGTTCCACAAGCCTTTTTCTCACCAGCCCTAATGGCCTCCTTATTTGCTTCATAGTGGTCTGCAAACGCGTTTGCTCCAGCGACAAGGAAGTTCGTGTTTACGTTGTCTTTGCCAACAAGGCCTAAGGCGACTCTAGCTGCGCCTGTTCCACCATGCTGGGCGAAGGGCACATATTTTCCAACCTCTAGGAAGAGAGCTCTCTGAACCGCCTCAAGTTTCTCAACGTCTGGCTCATGCTTTTCTCCCTTTCTAGCCGCATGAACCATACCGATTGGATAAGATATTCCATCAGCGCTAGTATATTTAATAAATGAAACAACCTGCTTTGCAAAATTCTCTAATTCTTTCCCTCTAAGTTTCACGTATTCAATTGGTTCACCGCTTTGACCGGTTGCTCCAAACTCGGCTTCAAGCATTACATCTTTGTTTCCAAGATCCTTCTTTATTGCGTCGGAGATTTCTTTCGTAACAACAAAATCCAGTACTGGCGGAAGCTTTTCTGTGTCAATCATCGCCCAAGCTGGCTTAACAGCTGCAACTACATTCACGAAATCTCTCTTGAACTCTTGATATTCGGGGCTTGAAAGATAATTTACGTAAGCGTTAAATGTTTTATCATCAAGCTTAATTTTCCCGAATACTGGCTCCATATAATTAATGGCATCCTTTATCCTAGCGATAGCCAACTCGCTTTCCAAACTCTTTCTTACTGGAGCCGTTGAGAGAACGTTGAAATCAAATTTTGGCACATTGAAATGATCTAATGAGATTGCGACATATTTTGCACCATACTGATTTATCAGATGATTGAGAACATCAACAGTTAATTTGGCTCCATCAACGGCTGGAAACGGATATTCCTGTCGAGTAACGCCCTCTGGAGGCTTAAAGTGGGTTATTTTTCCACCAGAAAGATTCATTGAATTATAGCTTATCTGAATTATCATCGGCGATTGTTCTCCCTGAGCCGCGGCCATAACAAACGCTCTTCCCTCAAGATCAACCGGCGGGTTAACGTTCGCAGCTAGGATAGTGACTCTTTCTTCCTCCGGCTTCAAGGTTCCATCCTTCTCGAATGGACAAAAGATTTCGAAGCATTTTCTTAGTTGCTTTCCTGTCAGGAAACTCGTCATTGCGGTCATCCTCCATTATGCTTTATCAAGCATAAAAATTAATAAAAAAGTTTTTAAATTGTATGATGACGCCAAATTTTTCTCTAAATTTTTGATATGTAGGCTTCGGTTTTCCCTTCTTTTGTCACAATCTTTAGCCTGCATTCCTTCGTTAAAACGTGGGTTACATCGCCCTCCACTTTTGTCTCAACGTCTCCTGAGATCACTGGCATTGAATGTACATTTATTGTTGTTACATTTGGGTTTTTCCACCTTATTTCGTAGCCACCAGTGGTTTTTGTGATCGTGAAGCCGCCGAAAATCTCGTATTCATAAACAGTTTCTTCAGACTTCTTTTTCTTTCTACCAAACCATCTCATTTTACATCACTTGAAGGAGAGAATATACATCATAGAGAAAATAAGTTTTTTGGTTTAAGCGATATATGATGATTCTGTTTTCTCGAAGTTTCTTATAATTTCCAATTCATCGTTAGGCAAATATTTCCTCAGTGACATTATTGAGGGATTTAATAGCGGGGGCTCCACAGCCATTCTAACAGCCGGATGATCCTCTCCAAAAACATCTAAGCTCACTTTATAGACAAGTCTTCTAACTTCCCTTTCATTCAAAAAGCCTAGTGAATGTAAGTATTCGTGAAGCAGTAGGGAGAAAACTAGTGAATTGAATTCTATTTTTGAAAACATTGACTTGGACACGGCATATATGAGCAGTTTATTTAAAACTATTATGTTTGAGCCAAGTATATGGTAGGCTCCAATATTAGGCGGTAGATTTGAAAGATATAGTAATAAGCCGACCCTATGTAAACCTAAAGTTTTCTTTACAGCCTTTTTCACAAGGTCAAAAATCTCGCCATAACTTTTACAATTTTTAAGATTTTCTCTAAAATATGATTTATCCATTTGTCAACCCTAATCAATCTGATAGTATGTCATAAGCTCGTTATAAAGTCTTCCCCTAAACCATAAAATACTTGAAACTTCTAAATTTATGAAGACCTCTCGAGGAAGGGGTTTACGTGAGGGTCGGATACATTCAATTTAAGCCCATGTTTGGGGAGAAAGAGAGGAATCTGAGGAGGATACGTGAATTCTTAGAAAAAGGAGCTGGCATAGAGGCTGATTTACTAGTGCTCCCGGAAATGTGTAGTACTGGATACGTATTTAAAAGTAGGAAGGAGCTTGAATCTCTTTCAGAGAACATACCCTTCGGTCCAACAACAGAGATGTTAATTAAGGCGGCTTCAGAATGGAGTATGCATATAGTGGCTGGTTTGCCGGAGAAGAGCGGTGAATTATTTTTTAACTCAGCGGTTTTGGTTGGACCTGAGGGCTTCATCGCCCTCTATAGAAAAGCCCATCTCTTTAATGAAGAAAAATTGTGGTTTTCTAGGGGAGATACGCCGTTTCAGGTTCATGTTTTACCTAAGGCTAGGGTTGGCATGATGATATGTTTCGACTGGTTCTTTCCGGAGGTTATACGTATATTGTCCTTGAAGGGAGCTCAAATAATATGTCATCCATCAAACCTTGTGCTACCATACTGTCAAAAGGCTCTTTTGGGTTCAGCCATACAAAACAGAGTTTACATAATAACCGCTAATAGGGTTGGCGTTGAGAGGGGAGTTAAGTTTACTGGGATGAGTCAAATAGTGAGCCCTAGCATGGAGGTTATTGCTAAAAGCGGAAAAAGGAGAGAAGAGGTCCGTGTCGTTGAAATTGATCCCAAGATCGCGGATCAAAAGAACATTACACCGAGAAACAACTTATGGTCTGATAGGAGAATCGATCTATATGGATCGTTACTTGAAAAACCAAGTTAAGTTAATTTTTCTTTAATTCTCTGCTTGCTTAGCTCCATAGCTGATTCGATAGATGAAATGGGTTTTAACCTTACGCTGAAATGCGTATGCTTCGGTTTAACTAGATATTTAGGCAGGGTGTCTGGTCCACAGCTTCCACCGCCGAGACCCGACTGCCTATAATCGATGTTTAGGGTTATGTCTTTTCGTCTTTTAAGTTCATGCGTGTGCTTCGCTTTTTCAAAGTCTTCAGTTGTATAATGGTGGGCGCTAAACTCCATTAACGGCATTCCAACAAACAAGAGTCCGATCCCTAAGCTATTTGTAAATGAAACCCAGCGGACATCAGTTCTATTCCCATTTTCTTGGGGCTTAATGTACGGCACGTATAGGTCATCAACAGTCATGCTGTAGACTCCGATTTGAGCGCCCTCCTTCCTATCCCAATAGTTTTCATGAGGTCCTCTACCATACCACATCACGTTTTCAAAACCTTCTGGAAGGATTAACTGTAAACCTATTCTCGGCAATGATGGCGGTAAACCCGTTTTTGGCTCAACATCCACCTCAACTATAATGTCTCCGCTTCCATAAACCTTGTATAGATAGATGCATCTGAATCTCTCTTCATCTTCTGGTGTGCGGAGCGACTCCTCTACATGCACATAAACCGCTTGATCCGAAACTTTCTCGGCTTTAACTTCCTTAACAACATGTTTCAGTCGATCAAGCCCGGCGCTACGCCATATTGGAGCCAGCCTTGGAGCATCATTATCGGTTGGCGCGCGCCAGACATTTAGGAGAGGCCCCCTCTTCATTAGGTTTAGATTCCTGTAAAGAAGTGAGGTAATGCATCCATCTTCTTTGTTGAAGACTAAACTGAAATCCTTTCCAAAAATCTTTATTTCATCAGCATTTTCCTTAACCTTCAGAGGCGGCATAATGCTTACCTCAACTACTGGTCTAGGTGGAACCTTAAATGGAATCTTAAACTGTGTCCAGCCAACCTCAAAGCCCTTCTCTGCCCAAGGCGTCTTCCTTGAAAGCTTATATCTTAGGGTTAGCCAATACTCTGCGCCCGGCTTGAGATTTTTAGGCATCGTGAATGGCACTTTTACAACTTCACTCTCATGCGGAGGCGTTGAAAGTTTAGATAGTTTCCCCTGCTGGATGATTTTTCCATCTTCTGAGAGCTCCCAAGAGATGTCGACGGCACTTAGATCCGTGAAGTCATATCGGTTTATTATTCTGACAATTCCTTTAGAGAGGTCAATGGCTTCAGCTTCAACGGGTTGCTGTATTTTTTTACATTCCCAAAGGGCTGGCTGAGGCTTGCGGTCAGGCCAAACTAGACCATTTATGCAGAAGTTTCCATCGTTAGGCTCATCTCCAAAATCGCCGCCATAAGCCCAGTATTCCTTTCCATCCTCAGTTGCACGCTTCAGTCCCTGATCAACCCAATCCCATATGAAGCCTCCGCAGAGACGTCGATATTTACGGATGGTTTCCCAATACTCCTTAAGGTTACCTGTACTGTTGCCCATTGAGTGAGCGTACTCACACATTATTATGGGCCTATCATCCTCTGGATCTTCCGCCAGCTGCACCAGTCTCTCAATAGTTGGATACATTACGCTTATTACGTCAACGCTCCGCGAAATTTTTCCATCACGTGGAAAATGCGTTGTTCCCTCATAATGCACTAATCTGGTTGGATCATATCCGCGAACCCAGCCGGCCAACGCATCATGATTCGGACCATACCCAGATTCATTTCCAAGAGACCACATTATAATGCATGGATGATTCTTGTCTCTCTCAACCATTCTAACAAACCTTTCCATAAAGGCGGGAAGCCACTCGGGATCATGCGCGGGCTCAACGTATTTCGGGACACCCTTTAATAATTTCTCGATTATTTCCTTTTTCGATTTCTTAGATTTTTCCTGAAGCTCCCGTAACAGTTTTCTCCAAGGTTTGCCGAATTCTTCCTCGATCTGCGGGATTTTTCCTAAAGAGCCCACGAGCCCATGGCATTCTATGTTGGCTTCGTCAATCACGTATATGCCGTACTTATCGCATAGGTCATACCAGACGGGATGATTTGGATAATGGGATGTACGGACGGCGTTAAAGTTAAAGCGTTTCATGAGGATAATGTCTTTAATCATGGATTCTATGGTGACGGCGTGTCCTCTTTTGCCATCATGTTCATGTCTATTAACTCCTTTAAGATAGATTGGCACGCCGTTTACTAAGATGCGCCCGTCTCTGATTTCGATTTGGCGGAAGCCGACGTGGCAGCTTTCAACCTCAACTATTTCTCCAGATTCATTTTTAAGCGTTAAAAGCATCGTGTATAAGTATGGATCTTCAGCCGACCATTTCCTAGGTTTCAAAACCTTTCTTTCCGCTTCAACAACTATTTCATTCTTTGGTCTTATTTCCCCAATTGATATAATTAAGGGTTTATCAAATACTGAGTTTCCTTCTTGATTGAAAAGTTTAATCTCTAAGAGATGGCGTCTAGACTTTCTATTTGAATAGTTTCTGATGTTAATTCTCACCTTTAAGGTGGCGTCTCGATATTCTTCATCGAAAAATGTTTTCACAAAGAAGTCTCTCACATGTATGTTTGGCGCACAGTAAATGTATACGTCTCGGAAAATTCCGCTTAGGCGCCACATATCTTGATCCTCAAGATAGCTTCCATCACTCCAACGCAAAACCATCACAGCCAACAGGTTTTCACCAGGCTTAATGTACTGCGTTATATTGAATTCTGCCGGTAGGCGGCTGTCTTCACTATAACCAACTAATTGTCCATTAACCCACACGTAAAACGCTGAGTCAACACCATTAAAGACTAGGAATATTTGTTTGCCATACCATTCTTTTGGAATAATGAACGTTCTACGATAGACTCCGGTTGGATTCCAATCATGTGGAACGCGTGGGGGATCAGCTTTAAATGGATATCCCTTATTAACATAGATCGGTTTATCGTATCCAAGCATTTGCCAATTACTTGGAACAGATATTGTGTCCCATTCGCTTGCGTCATAATCTGGTGAATAGAAGTTCTCCGGCACGGTGTGGGGATTCTCATATAGCCTGAACCTCCACTCGCCATTAAGCGTTAAAAACCACGGGGATTTCTCAAATATGCATTCAAGCGCGATTCTTTCATCGGGGTATGGAATTAGTGTTGCATGCGCTGGCTCCCGGTTTCTTCCAACGATCTTGGGATTTTCCCAATCTGGAGTCAGAGTTAACAGCTGCTTTAGATCCATTGCTGTTTCACCTCTCAGTTAATATATATTTTTCAATAGTTAATTATACTAAACATTATTTAGGAGAAAATTATGGAGGAAATGGATTACGCTCTAGAAAAGATACGGAAAATAGCTGACTATCAGTTTGGTAAAGGGGTTGGAGAAAAACTGTTTCCGGAGAATGTTAAAATAGTTTTTTCTAAGAGGACGGGTAGGATAAGGCATGTTTATTTAAACGATAAGCTTTTGGCAACGCTGAATCCGATAACGGGCTTTTTTACATTAACCATAGAAGGCGCTAGGAAAGTGCTTGAAGCCATGCAACCTAAACGTTTGTGGGTTCAAGTAAGGGATGATGCCGCGCTATTTGTTGAGAAGGGAAGCGACGTATTCGTTAAACATGTCACTGATTTGGATGAGGAGATTCGTCCAGGCGAGGAGGTGATTGTTGTGAATAGCAAGGGAGAGGTTATAGCTGTGGGCAGAGCCATGCTCTCCGGCGCTGAAATGAGGGTTTTCAATAGAGGCATAGCGGTTAGGGTTCGAAGGGGAAAAAATGAAAAATAATAAGGGGAGGTTTATGGCATTTATTTTTGGAGGTTATGGAAATGCGGAGAATTAGTCCTAGAGAAGCTAAAAGGCTTATGCAACGTCTAGGTTTGAACATGAAGCCAATGGAAGTTAAGGAAGTTATACTTAAAACAAGCGATAAGGAGATTATGATTGAGGAGCCCGAGGTAACTGTCTTAGAAATTCAGGGGCAGAAAATATTTCAGATTGCTGGAGGAAAAATCTCTGAGAAACCTATTGAAAAGAAGATTGTCATACCGGAGGAGGACGTCCATCTTGTTGCACAACAGGCAAACGTAAGCCTAGAGGAGGCAAGAGCCGCGCTCGAACAAACGGGCGGAGATCTAGCTCAAGCAATATTGCTTCTAAGCCAAAAGTAATTCAGTCAAATGTTTAATGGTTTAACTTTCAAATTTATTCTAGTAACTTGACAATTATTGTGATGTTATCGCAGCTACTCGAGCTTTATGAACCCTTTTATTATGTTGGATCCCTAATATCTTTCAGACAGATGGAGGTTCAATGTCTTGGAGCTGAAAGTGGAGAGAATTTGGAGCCTGGAAGTAGGCGTTGGTCCAGCCGAACATGGAGTGTATAGGAAAGGATTTTTGTATCTTGCTCCAACATTTCGAGACGAGTTTTGGATGGTTGATGCTGAAAGTGGGAAAATTCTAAAGACTTTTAAAATGCCTGATCATGTTTGGGGAGCACCTTGGGTTGATGAAACCGGCATTTATGGAGCTTCTCTCGGAGGACATGTGATAAAGTTTAGTTCGAATGGAGAGATTCTATGGAAGTCTAATCCAGAGTTAGGTGACTTTAAGGCTGAGGCTGTAACTGAGGCTTGGAGCGAATTTTTGGCAGTTCAGTTTCTTAGGGGCATTGCTATTTTAAGGAAGGAGGATGGAGAGATTCTATGGAGCGATGAATGGACTCCTGAAGCACCGGGCGCTCAGGAACCAACGTTTGATTTAGAAACTGATTTGCTGTGGGTTTGTAGGCCTGCATGCAAGGATGGGTTGGTTGCATATGACCTTAATGGTGAAAAAGTTTTCTCTGCAGATTTGCCTAGTCCTCCAACGTCCTACGCGTGCCCACAGCTATGGACCCGGTATGTTGTGGTGATATGTAGAAGACATGTGGCTGTTTTTGATAGAGGTTCTGGAAAAATGATTTGGAGTAGGGATTTCTCCACAGTTGTTTATGGCGATAAGGTTCAAGATTCGTTGGCGGGGGGACCGAGGGTTGTAACGCAGGATGGTAGGGTGATAGTTTGGACAACTGACGGAGTTTTTACATGTCTAAGTATAGAGGATGGAGGAACACTATGGACTTTAGACTTCAAGAAGTTGGGTTATGCTTCAGATAAATGTAATGATCCTTGGGGATATGCCGGTGGAGCGGTTGTGGACGGAGTTTTTGTCATATTGGGCAGAAACAATCTTCCCAAGGGCAGTGATCCAAATTTTGCAATTAACAAAAACAGACTTTTCATAATAGATTATAGGAAGGGTGAAATAATTTATGCTTCAGAGCCCATCTATCAGATGGCTTGCTGCTGTAAACCAATCGTGGCGAAGGGGAAGGTCATTATAGGAAGCTGGTACGAGGATTCTGAGGGAAAAACCTACAGTAACCTCTATAATTGCTGGAGAATAAGCGTGGCTGATGAGAAAAGGGAAGTTTTAGACAGAGATTATTTGTGGCTTGGAGGAATGCATCACGGAGGATACTCAAAGGGCTGCCTGCTAGGCTTAAAACGCTCTTGATCGGGCATCATCTCCCATAATCGATAACGCCTCCCCTTTTCTCCTTAACCCGCCACTTAGGTATTCATATACTTAATTTTCCGATACCCTTATCTTTCAATAAGGGTTAAGGGTTTATCATGTCGGTGAAAACTCGTTTAGAAAGATTGAGGAATATTTTATCCTCAAAAAATGTTGATGCAATTCTAATATCCGATGAAAAAAGCATATTTTACTTCACTGAGTTTTTCGGCGGATTTAAGCTTCTAGTCCCTTTAAAGGAAGCGCCCATCCTCTTCGTTTATTCTGTTAACTATGAAGCTGCAAAAGAATTTGCTAAAAATGTGAGGATTGAATTAATAAAAGCTGGCGAGGAACCTAGCGCCAAGCTTCTTGAGGAGATCGCCAGATGCAACATTAAATCATTGGGATTCGATAAGATGAACATTCCCGAATACCTGAAACTCAACGAGAAGCTGAAAAACGTTAGTTTAAAGCCTCTAGAGAACGCTGTATGGTCGCTGCGTAAAATTAAGGACAAACATGAAATCGAGTTGATGAAGAAGGCGGCTGAAATAACCAGTAGGGGGATGAAGAAGGCGGCTGAAATCATTGAGGCTGGATTAAAAGAGTATGAAGTTGCAGCCGAAGTCGAATATGAGATGCGTAAACTTGGCTCTAATGGAGTTGCATTTGACACCATAGTATGCAGCGGGTCTTCATCTGCGTTTCCACACGGCGGATGGGGAAATTTAGAAATTAAGAGAGGAGACTTCGTTGTTGTCGATGTAGGCGCTAAATATCGGGGATACTGCGCCGATCTAACTAGGACATTTATTATAGGCAAGCCTACAGAAAGGCAGACCCGCATCTATAAAGCCGTTGTGGAGGCACAGAAAAATGCCATAAATAGAATAAAACACGGCGTGAAAGCCAGCGAGGTTGACGCTGTTGCTAGAGACCATATTGCCAAAATGGGCTATGGTGAATATTTTGTCCATGGCCTGGGGCATGGCGTTGGATTAGATGTTCATGAACCGCCAAGACTGGCAATGTCGAGCAAAGATATTTTATCTTCCGGGAACATCGTGACCGTGGAGCCGGGAATATATATTCCCGGCTATGGTGGAGTGCGCATAGAAGACACCGTTTTAGTCAGGGACAAGGATGCTGTAAAATTGACGGAAGCACCCATACCACGCTATTAGCCAAAAATGCTCTCTAACACTATTCTTTCTTAAGGATTCTTCTGACCACCGGTCCATTGGGACGTGTTTCTTCGAATATTATGCATTGGAACTTGTAGATTTTCGTCCCCTTCAAAAGCCAATAATCTGGCGGCAAACCAGCTTTCATGCAACATTGGCTTAGGAATTCTTCCTCATTCCAGCCCCATTCAACCGGCACCTGTGGAAGCAATAGGCCTTTAAAGAACCCTCTTTCAACAATTAATCCATCTTCGCCAATTTTTATTTTTGATGGATATTCGCTAGGCGATTTAACTTCAATGAGCTTTGGTAGGGTTAGAATACTGACTTCAAATACAACTTGATCAAGTTCCTCTCTAGTCATTGGAGGGAAACGTGGATCTCTAGTCGCCGACTCTATAGCCGCTTCAATAACCGCTTTGACTAGCGGATAGGTTGGGTATGGGAAGCCTATGCATCCTCTCAGGCTTTTCTCGCCGTCAACCAGCCTATTTATTGTGACAAAGACGCCTCTTTTTTCCAGAAGCTTCGATGAAACATCTTTTGGAGGACTAATTATTCTTCCATCCTTGAGGTTTTCCTCAACAGCTTTTCTGGCGAGCTTAACAAGGAAAACTCCTTCTTCATCTGATAAATTAAATTCCATTCTCCAGATTCACCAAGCATTACTATGTAACAGAGATTTTAAAAAATCTTAGTCCGCTTAATTATCTGCTGATTTTCTTCACGGAGGTTTTTGTACCTATATAGGCTGAGCGCGCAATTTCAACGAACAATCCGGTTTCCACAACTCCGGGAATCATCTTTAATTCGAAGTTTAGTTTTCTCGGATCCTTAATTATGCCGAAGTCTACGTCTATGATGAAGTTTCCATTATCAGTTATGTAGGGCACGCCATTTTTAATCTCCCTTAAAAATGGTTTTCCACCAATCTTCCTTATTCTCGCCGTGACGAGTGGTTTAGCAAAGGGGAGGACTTCAACCGGCAGGACTTGCTGTTTTTCACCAAGGTAATTGGCTAGCTTTCTTTCATCCGCAACAATAATCAGTTTCTTTGAGGACATTGCGACAATTTTTTCTCGTGTTAAGGCGCCCCCTAAACCCTTTATTAAATTTAGATTGCGGTCGATTTGATCCGCCCCATCAATCGTCAAATCCAATGTTGGATGCTCATGAAGCGTTGTTAGTGGGACGCCATGCCTCACTGCCAGAAGCAACGACTGATAAGATGTTGGCACTCCAAGAACATTTAACGCTTCCTCCCTTATCCTTCGCCCTATCTCCTCTATAGCATACTTAACGGTTGAACCAGATCCAATCCCGATAACGAAGCCGTCTCTAACCTCCTTTTTTACGGCTTCCACCGCAGCCCTTCTTTTAGCATCTTCAATCCAATCCATATTCACTCCTCAATCTCCATCTGGCTTAGCTTACTAAGAACTTTCTCAACCTCGGCAACTATCTGCCTTATGTCTTGTTCATCTTCAGTTTCTTCAATCTCCTCTGATTTTTCTACATTCCTTGGGCTTGGCTGTTCAGTAGCTTCTTTAAGTTTAGCCTTCTCCTTTTTCCTCTTAGGCGTGGGGGTTTTCTCGACTTTCTTCTCTACTTCCTTCTTTGGAGCTTTGGCTGGTTCCACGGCAAGGCGTGGGGTTGGAGCAGCTAGGTTTGCTATTGCCTTCAGCTCCTCAATTCTCTTAGTTAGGGCTTCAAATTTTTCTGAAAACATTTTAACGAATTCTTCCTGCATTTTCTCCAATTCATTCAAGGCTATGATTGACTCTCCTCTAGCAATTTCTTGTTTAACCCGCTCTAAATCATCTTTATATTTCAGGATCAAATTGTCTCGTTCTTCGGCTGTTATTTTCCCCTCAGCTTGAGCCTCATACAATCTTCTGATGGCGTAGCTTAAGATTTCGCGTTCAATCTCAAGCACCCTGAGCCTATTCTTAACGTTCTCGACAACCTCGTCTGAAACCGTTTTGCTGATGGGCCAACTCCATCCCCTCACTAAATTCTCTCCAGACTTTTCTTCAATTTTTTGAACAGTCTTCTCTTTTCTTCCACGCTCAATTAATAGGAGTACTGTTAAGGCTACAACGGCTATTCCAAGTATTACTGTTAGATAGAACAGGAAGGAGTATATGTCTAGCAAGCCATTAGCCTCTCAACTGAATATTATATTTAACAGTTTATCAAAATATTTTTCTTTGTATTTTGCTTAAAAACTTGCATATAAAGCTTATATATTATGCGCAAATAGCTTAAGAGGGGCGATTTCCCATGAGTCCTTGCAATCTTAAATTAAAGAAATTTGGATTAATACCAGCCACATTGACTCCAATGGATGAAAAATATAGGGTGGATTATGATCAGCTGGAGGATTACATTCGCTGGATTAGTAAATTTGATGTTGGCGGACTTGCAATCAATGTTGATACCGGAGAGGGACCGCATTTATATCCGGATGAGCGGGTAAACGTTTTGAAGGTTGTTTCATCAATCGTTAAGGGAAAAATTCCGATAATTGCTGGCTTGCATGCCAGAAATACTGAGGAGGCTGTGAGGCTTGGTTTGGAGGCTAAGGAGGCTGGAGCCGATGGACTTCTGGTTTTTCCACATCCAGCCTTCATTGGTGAACCGTCAATAGATGTAATCTACAACTATCATCTTGAGCTGTCTGAGAAAGTTGATATACCATTAATACTTTTCCAGTTGCAACCGGCGTTGGGTGGCGTGGAATTTAGTCATGAGACATTGTTGAAGCTTATTGAAATCGAGAATGTTGTTGCAATTAAGGAGGCTTCATTTGATGCAAAAAAGTTTGTTGACGTTGTTCGCGTATTAAGCATGGCTCCAAGGAAAATTATGATATTGACTGGGAACGATAATTTCATTTATGAATCGTTGATTTTGGGCGCTGAGGGCGGTCTTCTGGGATTCGGAACCATAGCGACTGATAAGCAGGTTGAAATGTTTAGGCTTGTTGGTCAAGGTAGATTTGAGGAGGCTAGGGAAATATGGGAGGAGCTTTTGCCGCTAGAGGATGTCATCTTCGCCCCTCCGGTTAGAAATTATAGGGCGCGCCTTAAAGAGGCTCTTGTCATGATGGGTGTTCTTAAGACCCCCTATGTTAGGCCGCCTCTACAACCGATTTCTGAAGAGGAGAGAAAACTCTTAAGAGAGACTTTGAAGAAGATGAAGATGCTTTGAGGTTTTTAGGATGGCTGTCGACCTCTCGGTTGATATATGCGGCTTAACGTTTAAAAATCCCATAATTGTGGCCTCCGGCACCAGAACAGGTTCTTCCAAGCATATTTTGAAGTGTTTTGAGCATGGTGCGGCTGGAGCCGTTACGAAGACAATAACCTATGATGTTATGCATCGGATTCAACCTAAGCCTAGAATGCATGTTGTTAATCCGGAGGATGCTTTGAGGGGAAGATTCTATTCGTTCTATTCGATAGAACTAATGTCTGAACATAGTCCGGAGAAGTGGGTTAAAGAAATACAGAAGATTAAGAGAGAGTCTAGCAGGCATGAGGGTGTTTTAATAGCTAGCATTGCTGGCAGAACCTTTGAGGAGTGGGAGAAATTAGCCCGCTTGGTTGAAGAAGCTGGAGCCGACATGATAGAAGTCAACTCCTCATGCCCGCACATTGGGGAAAAGGGCGCTCTCATGGGGAGGGCTGCCGCTTATAACCAGCAAATACTCTCCCAAATAATAAGAACCGTGAAGAAAGCTTCTTCTGTTCCAGTGATAGGTAAAATAACGCTTCATGGAGCAAATCCAGTTGAGCTGGCTAGAACAATGTTTTCTTCAGGCGCCGATGCTGTTGTTTCAACAGCAAGATTTCAGGGGTTAATCATTGACGTTGATTCACTGAAGCCGATTCTATGGGGCGGATTTGGAGGTTATGGAGGGCCATGGCAGCTGCCAATAAGCTTAGGCTGGACCGCGCATATAATGAAAGAGAATTTTGGAAAACCTATAATAGGCTCCGGGGGCATCGCTAAATGGGAGGATGTCGTAAGTTTTCTGTTGGTTGGCGCATCAGCGGTTCAGACATGTACAGCTGTCATAATTGAAGGTTATGGTGTTATACAGAAGATGCTTAGAGGGATGACGAAGTGGATGGAGTCTAAGGGATTCCAGCAAATCAAGGAGTTCAGCGGACTGGCTCTTGAAAAGATTATACCCCTAGAACGCTTGGAGAGAAGGAAAATCTTTAGGGTGCTTGTTGACTCAGATAAGTGCACTGGTTGCGGAAAATGCGTTCAGTTATGTCCATATGAAGCCATAAGCCTAGACGAAAATAGTAAGGCTGTAATCGGTCCAGAATGCGATAACTGTGGATTATGTGTATCCATTTGTCCCTTCAAAGCATTGTCTCTAGAAACTGCGTAAAGGAGAAGTTCCATTTCTTTTCAAGTTTCTCCTCTTTTTTCCAAAAACATGTTTTTATGGCGGAAGTTTAAATGGATTAGCGTGGATGCAAGGAAAAGGGTGGATTTCATATTCTAGACGGTTAGTTTTTAAGACTCTTAAGGTATGGAAAAATATTAAGTGACGGAAAGGCTATGATCGTTGTTGCTGAGAAGCCTTCGGTTGCTAGAGCCATCAAACGGGCGATTAAACCTAGGGCTGAAGTTATTGCCTTAAGCGGACATTTCCTTAGCTTAGATTTTCCGGAAAAATATTCTAATTGGTGGAGCACTAATCCGAAGGATCTGTTTCATGCTGAGATGAAATGGGTTATTGTTGACCGAAAATCCTATAATACCCTTATCAGGGCTCTTAAGAAGCATGGCGACCCCATCGTTTTGGCAACGGATAATGATCATGAGGGTGAACTCATAGCCTATGAAGCTCTTTTAACCGCAAGGAAGGTTTTGGGCAAGCCAAGTTACATGCGAATGCGCTTCAACACCGTTTCCGAAAGTGATCTTAAGGAGGCTTGGAGCAAACTTGAACCGGACTTAAATTGGGGCTGGGTTAAGAAAGCTCTTTTCCGCCATAAATTTGATTTAATCGTGGGTGCAGCGTACACTCGGCTACTGACGATTTCAGCTAGGAGGGCTGGACAGGCTGTTAAGCTTATTTCGTATGGAAGCTGCCAAACACCAACCTTATGGTTTGTTTATGAAAGGGATATGGCTATCAGAAATTTTAAGCCTGAAACCTACTATGTTGTTTGGGCTATTCTTGACAATAGGGGCGTTAAAGTCAAGGTTTCAACGGAAACCATAAGAGACAGGGTTAAGGCGAAAGCCATTTATGAAATGGTTAAAAAAGCTGAGCATGCGATTGTGAAAGATTATGTTCTGAGGGTTGAGGAGGAGCGGAAACCTCTTCCAACTGACACCGACACCATGCTACAGGAACTCACGAGGATTTTAGGACTCAGCGGCAACAGGATAATGAGAATTGCTGAAGACCTCTATGCCAACGGCTACATAAGCTATCCTAGAACTGAAACAAACATGTGGGTTAAAATTGATCATAAAAAAGTTTTAGGCATGCTGACTAAAACCCATCTCTCAAGCCTCATTCAGCTCGACAGCTTTAGCCCCCTAAATGGAAGAAAGAACGATCACGCCCATCCGCCAATACATCCAGTCAAATATTATGCGGGAAGAAACATTGCTGGAAAAATTTGGGATTACATAGCGCGTAGATATTTGGCGAATGTGGTCGGCAGAAACGCTGTTTTCGAACGATGGAAGTTAATCGTCAATGTGAATGGCGTTCAAATGGAGGCTGCAGGCAAATATATTGTTGAGGAAGGATTCTATGAAATTTTCCCCTATTTTAAACCTAAGGAAACGCAGTGGATACCTGAGGTTCAAGCCAGTCAGATCCTTCCAATCTTAGAGGTTGGCTTAAATAGGCGGAAAACCAAGCCGCCGCCGCATTTAACGGAGTCGGAGCTTCTCAGGCTTATGGAGAAGCATGGAATAGGAACCGATGCAACCCGACATACTTTTCCAACGCTTATAGTTAATAGGGGCTATACGGTTAAGAAGCGCAGAAGATTCATCTTAACTGAGAGGGGAGAGCAGCTTATAAGAATTTTGAAGAAGGTTGATGAAAGACTCATAACTCCGGAGACTAGGAGATATGTGGAGCAAATGATGCGTGAGGTTGAAGCTGGACGTCTAAGCCTAGAGGAGGCGCTGAATCAATCCATAAGAATATATGAGCAACTCTATGAATTATTAAGCGAAAGAGTCAATAAAGCGTTGAAAGAATGAGGAGACGGCGACTATTCGGGATTTAAGTGAGTAGATGAAACAACATCCTCATAACATCTTTGAAGACGAAGGGATATGAAATAGAGAAATTGGAGAATAAAAAGAGGCTTTACAAGAGAAAGCCGCAGTTCTTCACAGAAGCACTAAAGTGAGGAAACCTTTTTACCATCAAACCCTTCTCAACGGCATCCACATATGGCGGAACTACCTGCTTTCCCATGCATGTGAGTGGCGTTATACATGTTCAGGCTAGCTCATAGCACACTATTTTTACCTAAACATTGAAAGAACCATAAAAGGAGGAGCTTAAAATCCGATTTTCAAAAATTCATTAAGAAAAAATTATTCCATCCCCTTCCTCTCCTTCTTCTATATTTTCGTTAAGGCCTCTTTTGGGACGGGAGAAATCTTAAATAGAATTTAAGAGATAATTGGAAACGATTCTTTCTCGGCTGGTGGTTTTTAATGGCTAAACAGAGGGAAAAAATCATCTGGATTGCTAGAGACTATCTGAAATGCACTGGTTGCAGGAGATGTGAGGTTGCCTGCTCCATATTCCATGAAGGCTGGATATGGCCTGAAGCATCCCGAATAAGGGTTTTCATGCTTGTGCCGGGAGTTGAGATACCTCACTTCTGCAGCCAATGCTACGATTATCCATGTGTTTCAGCATGCCCGGTTAAAGCCCTATCAGTTGACGAGAAAACAGGAGCCGTCCTAGTTGATAGAGAAAAGTGCAATGGCTGCGGAGTATGCATAGATGAATGCCCGGGGAACATTCCGTTCCTCCATCCAAAGGATGGAAAGGCCGTCATATGCGACCTATGCGGCGGCGATCCCCAGTGCGTTAGGGTTTGCCGGGAAGCCGGATTCAATGCTCTATGGGTTGTGGAAGAGGCTAAAACCGGATGGGGAAGCCTTGACAGAAAGCTCTTCGCTCAACCCCCAGAAGAAGTCACTAAAGATGTGGCAATAAACCTTTATGGTGAAAAATCAGAGGAGTGGATTTAAATGCCGAGAGGTTATGCGGGAAAACTTCTCGAGGTAGATCTCTCATCTGGGGATGTAAAGGACGTAGTCCTAGACGAAGAGATCCTTAAAAACTATATTGGAGGCAGAGGCCTAGCTGTAAAAATACTTTGGGATAGGCTTGGTCAAAGGTGGGAAACAGTTGATCCGCTAGGTCCAGAAAACATCTTTCTAGCCTTAACGGGTCCATTAACTGGAATATACCCAGGTGACCGAACATGCATATCTGGAAAGTCGCCTCAAAGCAATGGAATCATCGGATCAACAGTGGGCGGAAGCTTTGGATCCGAACTCAAATGCGCCGGCTATGACGGCGTCATAGTTACAGGTAAAGCCGAGAAGCCGGTATACATCCTCATAACCGATGACAACGCGGAGATCAGAAGCGCTGAACACATATGGGGGAAGGAGGGGCCGGAAACTATAAGAATCCTAACCAAGGAGACCCGTGAACTGCTTGAAAAGAGAAATCCAAATGTGGGAAAGATCCGGGAGCCAGCCATAATATACTGTGGTCCAGCGGGCGAGAATAGGGTTAGGACAGCCGCCGTAATGCAGAAGATCAGCCATGCAGCCGGCTACGGAGGCTACGGAGCGGTTATGGGATCCAAAAATCTTAAGGCTATAGTTGTTAAGGGAAGAAAACCTCTGCCAGATGTGGTCAGTCCGGAAACAGTTAAAATCCTTCTACGTGAAGTTGAGAAGAGACTTTTCAAAAGAGATAGAATCAGAAGGTGGGGGACAGGCTATAGCGGATACACTACAGGCGCTTGGGCAAGCTCCGAACCCGTCAGAAACTGGCAGGAGGAATGGCATGATGAGAAAAGCTTCGGAGGACCAAAGTTCGACTTCAGATACTGGGTTAAAAGATACTGGAGCGACTTCAACTGTCCAGTCGGCTGCATGAAAATAGCGGTCATTAAGACCGGTCCATACAAGGGTACAGTAACCGACAACCCGGATTATGAAATGCAAGCCTATCTTGGACCAAACTTAGGGATATTTGATCCAGGCAAGTGCATATATCTCTCAGCCTTAATGGATTATCTAGGGCTCTCGGGCATAAACGGCGGCAACACACTTGGCTTCGCAGCTGAACTTTATGAGAGAGGGATCCTCACAAAGGAGGATTTAGGCTTCGAGCTTAGGTGGGGTGATGTGGAAGCCTTCGAAAAGCTCGCAAGAATGATAGTTAAACGCGAGGGGATCGGCGACATACTTGCCGAGGGAACCTATAGGGCGGCTCTAAAAATAAGTGAAATGAAGGGTGTAGACGTTACAAAATATGCTGTTCACGTCAAGGGGGTTGAGGTGGGAGCTCATGGAACAAGAAGCGGATTAGACTATCATCCAATCGCATACGCCTGCTCCCCCCAATGTGGAGATCACACATCCTCCGTCCGCGACGCCTATGAAGACACAATAATAGTTTTTGAAGATTCAGCTGTCATATGCTCCATATGTTCCGACGACCTCATGTGGGACTTCTATAGGGCCATCACCGGATGGAATTTAACAAAAGACGAATGGGGTCGGGTTCTAGCGCGTAGAATACTTCACATCCAAAGAGCTGTTCTCCTGCTAGGTGGCCCCGACATCTTCTGGGATCCGGAGAAGCATGATGATAATCCGCCGAGATTCTATGAGCCGCTTCCCTCAGGCCCATATAAGGGTAAAACCACCGATAAAAAGGTCTTTGAGGAGCAAAAGAAACAGTATTATGAGGCTATTGGCTGGGATGAGAGGGGAATACCCAAATCGGAAGTCCTTAAAGAACTTGGGCTTGAGGATGTTGACAAAGCACTAGAGAAGCTGAGAAAATAAATCTAAATTTCCCATTTTTTTATGGAATTAGGGATGATGTATGAAGATAAGGGTTAGAGTTTTCGGCGATCTCATTCCGATTCTAGGTCACGAATTAACTGTAGAATTGGAGAAAGGGGCAAATATCAACGATCTAATTCAAAAAATATCTGGAAGAGTAGAGGGGTTTAGGGAGAAAATAGAGGCTCTATCTAAGAGGAGGGGGATAACTGACTCCGCTCTTGTGATACTCTTAAATGGCC
The DNA here is from genome assembly GCA_964398235.1 of uncultured Candidatus Bathyarchaeia archaeon. GTDB lineage: Archaea > Thermoproteota > Bathyarchaeia > Bathyarchaeales > DTEX01 > DTEX01. The sequence goes on from CAYNMB010000003.1 coordinate 41,040, forward strand.
GCAACATAAAACTCCTCGATGGGATTGAAACGCTCTTAAAAGATGATGATGTAGTAACCTTTCTACCTCCAGCCGCGGGCGGATAATTATATTTTTCATTCCTTTCCTCAAGGTTAGGATTTGATTAATTTCTCCGCAATCTGGAGTAGTCGATTTATGTTT
>CAYNMB010000004.1:0-18877 GCA_964398235.1 uncultured Candidatus Bathyarchaeia archaeon
AGGATTTGAAAGCCTCAGTAGACTACTGGAAAAACTATATATAAAATATAAGCGAGCCGAAAATTTCTTCATTTTTAATTTTTTTAAAAATTAAGCGTGTAGCTGGGCTTCGGAAAAGAATGAAGTTAAGGTTAAAATAGAAAGGATGGCTCAATATGTGGCGTAATAAGGAAGGTTTAATTTTTGAAGTGGACAACTCGTAGTCACGCTAAAGTGGAGCGTATTGCCTGTCCATGACTGATGAAAAAGTTTGTTGATTCTGAAGCCGAATTCATCTTTGTTGCGCCCAGTAAAGTTGAGATGGCTGAGAAGCTTAACGCCATACCCTTCGATGTCCCCGGCGCGGAGCTGGGGCATAAGGGGGATTAGCCATAGCGGAAGGATTCAGACTAATCTCCTCAAACGACTACGAAAATATGGAAAAACGAAAACGGTTTCCCGTCTATGATGCGTTCTATGCCTTTTGCCGTTTAAAGGTTGAGTCAATGAGGGGTGAAAGCCAACAATAGATGCGCTTTCCCACCTGCAACACGGTGGTTTCGCCATTAGAGGTAGCATAAGAACGAATATTCTTTATGGTAATGTTTTATTTAGAGTTTCTGAGAATTTAAGGTGGCTTAGCGCTACCCATAAATTTATTTATCAAAGCCTCTTAACTTCTCTAACGAAGAAAAATGTCTGATCAAGAAAAACTCAATCTTTTATTTATATTTACCGATCAACAGCGAGCAGACACAATGGCTGCATACGGTAACCTTCAAATTGAGGTCCCAAACTTAAATAGGTTGGCAAGAGAAGCGGTAGTCTTCGAGAGAGCTTACGTGACGCAACCTATCTGTACGCCAAGTAGATCTTCCATCATGACGGGGCTTTATCCTCACAATACTGGTTGTATACGAAATAATGTTCCGTTACCTAGAGACGTATACACTTTAGTTGAGCTGGCTGATTTTAAGGAGTATAGAAAGTGCTACATCGGTAAGTGGCATTTGGGCGATGAAGTATTCTGTCAGCATGGATTTGATGAGTGGATAAGCATTGAGGATAAATATCGTAGATACTACAGGTCTGGTCGTGATCGCTTTGCACATAGCTCGTATCATAATTGGCTCGTTAAAAATGGGCTTAAACCGCCTAGAATTGATAAGGACGGATTCAAATATTGGTCCCGAAAGGATGCCGCAAAACTGCCTGAGGAGCTCAGTAAGCCTTGGTTTGAAGCCTTAATGGCTTCACAATTCATCCGTAAATGTGCACGTGCCGATACACCTTTCATTCTTTACGTAAACTTTCTAGCTCCACATCCCCCACTCGAAGGTCCTCGAGAAAATCAATACGATCCAGAGGATGTTACTTTGCCCAAAAACTTTTATAATACGCCAGCGGACGACTCCACGGTTATAGTAAAAACGCATTCACTCTCTGAAATGGATTGGCGGCGTAGAATCGCTAAATATTGGGGTCGAATCAGCCAGGTTGATACAGCCGTAGGGAAAATTTTAAGTACAATAAAAGAATGCGGACTTGAAGACAATACGGTGATCGTATTTACCAGTGATCACGGTGATATGATGGGAAGTCATCAATTAAGTGGTAAGGGCGTTCTGTTTGAAGAAGCAGTTCGTGTACCATTATTAATCAAAATTCCAGGCGTGCATGCGCGTGTAATAAGTGAGCCTGTAAGTCAAGTGGATATCGTTCCTACGCTTCTGGACATTATGGGAAAGCCTATCCCAAACGAGCTTGACGGATACAGCTGGAAACCAATGTTAGAAGGTTCTGGAGAATTCACTGAAAAAAACGTGTTCATAGAATGGTTTCCTTCTGCACGGCAAGGACATGTAGATCATCTTGTACGCACTATCATAACTCCAGATGGCTGGAAATTTAATTGGAGCGTGCTTGGTCGACATGAACTATACAATCTTAAAGAAGATCCTCTTGAATCAACAAATTTAGCTAGCGATAGAAAATATCATTCTTTAATGAGAAGATTGATACGGGACATCCAGTCATGGCAAAACCGAACACGTGATATATGGGGTATGGTCCAGTTCCATTAAAAATTAAGCATGAAGCTGTTAGATGGGTAGCATGCAATGTTTTCAATCCTAAAAATTGGCGGGCCCGCTGGGATTTGAACCCAGGATCCCCGGCTCCGGAGGCATGCACGCCATCCCTTAAAGGGATGGTTCGGTGCCCTTGATCCTGGCTAGGCCACGGGCCCGGTTCTCCATTAGATGAATAGAATTTATGTTGTTGTACTATTTGTGTTTTCCATTGGATAACTAACTTTGTACACGCATACTAAGGGGACTATTGATGTTCCTGGAGCTGGGGTGGGCTGCCCCTCCTTCTGGGAGAAATATGCTTTTTCGAAGTATTTTAGGTTAATTGTCGAGTAGCCGTAGAGGGTTGTTTCTTTGCCATAGGTCATTAGCTTGTATAGCACTGTGTCTTGTCCACGTCTATTCGGTATTATTTCACCACTATCAACTCTATGGTTTCTATTAGAGTCTATCCAATCCCATCCAAGCGTATAATTGCCGAAGTCCGTGTCGTTAAGTCCCGGTATTAAAGCCATCCACCTCCACTTCCCGTTGTCTCCTCCATAGCCCGGCGCATCCCTGCCCTGCGTGTCAAAGGTGACGAAAACAACTACATGAGTCACAAAATATTTCCTCAAAATCTTAATGGCTTCGGTCTCATTTGACATAAACATTCTTCCAATCTGCTGTATTTGGGTTGTATTCCATGTGCCGTTGTCCGCTAGGGTTGTCTTATTGGCAAACACGGTTATCCAGTAACCATAGTCCCACCAGCTTGCAACAACTGTTCCAACCTCGCCGGGTTTAGCCCCCGGCGGCGGAGGGCCTGAGGGCGATGGAGGAAGATTTTCACGCATCCAAATCAATGTGTCAATCCAATCTCGAACCGTCGCCGTCGGCTTGGCTGAAACGCTTGCCCCAGCAATCGTTGCTGGGCTGTCGGCTTGAAGAATAAACCTTGGACCCCGAGCATGGGGGAAGATGAAGTCTGTTCCAAAAACGTATGTTAACGAGAAAAACATGAGCATCAGCACCAAAAGTCCTCCAACAATGTCCTTTCCAATAGACTTAAACTTAGCTTTCCGTCCAAATGGCCGAACTTTCTCCTTTAAAGTTAAGATTAGAGGAGTTAATACGCGTTTTAGGGCTAGGGCGCATAGCAGACTTATAGCTGGCGACGCAAGTATGTTTAATCTTATCATCGAGCTGGCAAAGTATATGGAGGTAAGGCAATATATGATTATAAGAATGCTTAGATTCGTTGCCAAGAGAGTTGCAAAAAACACTCCAACAGGCACAAATATTAGGCTTACGCCAGAATTATAGTAGAAGGTTGCCCAAGAAGATGGTTTATGCTCAGCGACGGACTCGAAAAGCGGAAACTTCGAACGTTGGGTAGGGTTTAAAGCCAAAAGAAACTTTGTTCCAATGGGCTTAATAAATCCCCTAGAAACTAGAAAAACGTAGGTGGCGGCGGCTAGCAAAAGAGGTATTGCCATACAAACCATCTTTTTACTCACAGATGTTACCCGCCTATTTATCTCAGCCATACATAATAGAACGAGAACGCCATAAACCACCAGATTAAAATTCTCAAAAAGGAACCTTAACCCCGGACGTGGAATATTCGCCACTATGGCGAAGGCCGCTCCAAACGTTACTGCATATGAAATCAAGAGGCGTGGCGTATACTTTCTTAAAATCAGGAGGATGAATGTGAAGAGTGCGGCTATCCCTATAACGTAGCGTGCAGCCCCCCATGAAGCGCAGAGATAAGCTAACGAAAGCCCTGAGGCAACGGCATAAAGAACACCATACTTCATGGGTTTATTGACGTCTATGGATCTGCTGAAGAAGAGCATGAAAAGTAAGGTGCTTAATATTCCAACGGTTTCATCGTCAAACCATCCAAGCGAGGTTCTGCCAATATAGGAAGAATCCAATGCCAACAACAAGGCTGAAAATAAACCTACTGCTTCACCATCTAGATCTCTACCAAGAAAATAGATGACTATGCATGTCAATGCCGCCATTATGATCGGAAATATCACACATAAGTTATATAGAGGATCTGAACCCAGTGGATCAAGTGGATTCGAGCTTAATCCAAATTTCAGGGGGACTCCAAGAAAACTTAAAATCTTATATAATGCCACGGCTGTCAGCGTTAATCCCAAATTTGAAAGATGCGGCATGTTTCTGCCATAGGGATACCAGCCCCTATAGTCATGCCAGCTAAGCCAGTATGTAAGCCCTTTCTCAGCGATATTTTTAGCCACATAATAGTGGAAGTAGGGGTCAAATTCGTTTAGGTAAAAACCCCAGCGTAAGGGTAGCAATCTAACTCCGGAGGCGATTACCAGAATGAGAAAGAGCAATATCCCCCTAAGAAGTGAAGAATGGGAAATGCTTGGGCGGAGAGAGGGAATTTTCTTCATGGAGGAGCTGATTTTTCTTAAGATGTCGCCAATCTTCATAGTGAATGTCCCTCAGCCTACTTATTTAGGCTGCCTTTTAGCCGGTAAAACCTCAACTTTATGTGGAATAAGTGATAGTCTCCTGCCGCATTTTGGACATTTTCCATCATGCATCTGATGTATTTCTTCCGGAGATTTTATGTCCCTGCCCTCATAGAGTATTTCGCCACAGTTCTTACATATTACCCTCTGAGGCATATTCACATCCCCTTTTTGAGCGCAGATATACGATTAGAGTGAAACAATCAGTAAAGTAGTAGTGAAAGAGATTTAAGTTTTCCTACTCTCCTAGCATTAATCTCAGACAAGGTTGCTTCTCTAAAGGCTTTCTAGGAGAAAAGGGCAACACTTAAATTTCATCAAAAATTAATCTTGAATTAAGGTTGATGAGTGAACATGAATAAAAATGAACTCTCATCCATAATCAACTCCTTTCAGAGGAAGATCAATAAATTAACGAGATATCGCCCTCCCCTACGCATTATAGCCATCATTCTGATGACTTTATCAATCTTCTTGATTAGTGGGGGAATATATGACGTTACCATAAAGCCTAGAAGCGTGTTGCCATACTATAGAGGCTTCCTCTTCCTTTATCCAAGCCTCCATGAACAGGTTCTCAATGAAAGCATATCCATAATGATAGTTTATGCCTTTGGAGCAGTTGGTTTGCTCTTAATATATAGAAGCGCGAAGTATTTGCGTAATCCAGATCAAGCATCCCTGTTAATCAAGCTGGGTGCAGGCCTATTAATACTGACTTTTATAATGCTTGAAACAGTCCTCTATCTATGGAAGCTTGGTTACGGCTTCTAAAATAGTTAAGAAATATAAGAGAGTGGATAATTATGCGAACTATCGAATGGAAAAACGGTGTTGTCACTACCATAGATCAAACCCTCCTCCCAGATGATGAAGTATGGATTGAAATGAGAAACTGCAATGAAGTTGCGGAAGCAATCAAAGAGATGAAGATTAGAGGCGCTCCACTAATAGGTGCGGCGGTAGCATATGGTTTAGCCCTAACAGCCTATCACTCAAAAGCCAAAAATAGAAGCGACTTTTTGAAAGAATTAAAAAGATCCGCTGAAATCCTCAGAAAAACGAGGCCGACCGCTGTTAACCTCTTTTGGGCTTTAGATAGAATCCTTAGAAAGGTTGTGAATGCTAAAGGCGATGTAGAAGCGCTGAAAAGCATGGTTATAGAGGAGGCGAAACAGATAGCTGACGAAGATGCCGCAGCTAATAGAATGATTGGAAAACACGGTTCAAATCTGATTTCAGACGGCGACACCATTTTAACGCACTGCAACGCTGGTAGACTTGCCACAGTTGATTATGGAACGGCGTTAGCCGTTATAAGAGCTGCATGGGAGGAGGGAAAACGCATAAAGGTTATAGCCACTGAAACTCGACCTAAGCTTCAGGGCGCTAGGCTGACGGCCTATGAGCTAATGCGCGACGGCATACCAGTAACCTTAATAACCGATAATATGGTTGGATACGTGATGTTCAAGGGGCTTGTAAATAAGGTTATTGTTGGGGCTGATAGAATAGTTCGAGACGCCGTAATAAATAAGGTGGGCACATATACCATAGCCGTTCTAGCCTACGAGCACTCCATCCCATTCTATGTTGCAGCCCCCTCCTCTACATTCGACTTAAATTCCTCTTCAAAAGATGTGATAATAGAGGAGAGAAGTCCCAAAGAAGTCACTCACATTAGATCCGTAAGAATCGCTCCGCCAAACATAAATGTGATGAATCCAGCCTTCGACATCACGCCAATCAAATACGTTGACGCCATAATATATGAGGGAGGAATTTTAACTAAGGAAGATTTCAGGAAAATGCTTAAATCGCCTTGAGTCTGAAAGCGAGGTCAATTTCATGCAGTCTAGTGAGGTTAAAAGGAAGGAAAAAGAATCAGGTAAAAAAGTAATTAAAGCCGTGCTTAAAAACAATAAAATCCTAGTGGAATCTGCTGAAGATGCAAAATTCCTCTCTTCAAAGGGCTATGGAATACTAGGGGATGATGAATCCCTCTCCCTAACCTTCTATGAAGCCATGTATCTACAAAGTAGAGGATTACTCAAAATTAGATGCGAAAAAACCAACGAAATAATAGGCTTTCAGGATCTGCTTGAAAAATATAGGTCTCTTGACAAAAATGCATGGATAAAATACCTGATTTACCGGGATCTAAGAAGTAGAGGATACGTTGTGCGTGAAGGCTTTGGGCTGGGCGTAGATTTCCGGCTTTACGGAAGAGGCAAATATAGTAAAGATTCAGCGGATTACTTGGTTTACGGCGTCTATGAGGGCATGCCCCTCTCCGTAGAAGACCTGGCTCAAATTTTGAAGCGTGTACAAAACCTTAAGAAGATCCTCATTTTAGCAGTAATAAATAGAAGAGGAGAAATAGTTTACTATTCTCTTTCTCGAATGATCTTCTAAATCAGGATTTTTCATCGAAACTAGATGATGCATGCTGTGTTGCCGGTCAAAAATATCTAACTAATTATTTTTTCTACAATTATTTCTACATTTAATTGAAAATGGCTGTGTATCCGCTAGAATAGCGGCTGAAATCCATCGTTAGCCTCTTTTCGATTGGTAATTGTTCTTCTTCTGCGGTGGGCTAATGGCTATGTAGAGGATGTTGCTCCCCCTAACTAGAACCTTACCATAATTTGCAATAAGCTGGTCGCCGTTATACTCTGAAGCATTGTCAAGTATTATATTCATGAAACTATCGCAATATGCCATCCTACCTCTATATTCAACATTATTCTTAAGCACGACACCAACATAGGAATTCAATTGTTTTACGAGCACATTTAATGGTTTTCTACTAGGCTCCATAGATCTACCGCCAGATTATTGCTACTAACACTCTTAACTTTTTCATATAAAAGCCTTATCACAAGATTTAAGTATGCTATGTCTCTTCGGAGACATATTTAATAATAAGTTAACATTAATTAAATTAATGTTTGGAATGATTAAGGGATGAAGCCCCTAGAAGAAGCCACGGTGTTTAAAGTATTCACGGAGGTTTCGCCAGCCTACTATAACGAGCTTCTCCTTTTCATATATAGAAAATATATTGTCCCATTCTACCGAAACTTCGCTAATGTTAGACGCTGGATAATTGATGGAAGAGAAACTTTAGCCTTCACGTTCCTAGATCCAAACGGCCTATGGTACGTCGATGTTGAAGTTACCTCTGGAAACCCTGTAGAAATAGTGATGAGGCCAAGCGCCTATACGCCTAAAAAAGTTTTAGATAAGCTCAAAGAGGACTTATTGATAGTTATCCAGATGTTTGAGGACAACCTTAGAAGAACAACCCTCTACTTTGCTTGGGGGCCAGCTAAAGCCCTGGTGTATGAGAAAGCATTTTCTCAAAAGAAAAAGGTTCTAAGTCAAATTTTCACTGGAAACATGCTTCTCTTATTCGTTATTTTCATTTTCTTCAGCTATATTGTTTTTCTGCTTACTCAAATGTATGCTCCCATAATATTGGTGCTCTCACAGCTAGTTTTGGTTCTTCTGTCAGATAAAATTATAATGAGGATGGGTGACTGGTCTATAACGGAAGACTCGCCTTACGTGCATATACTCCAATACAATATTCCTCCAGAAGACTTCGACTTTATTCAACAGAGATACACTAGAGAACATTTTCTCCAAATGAAAAGGGAAATTTATGAAAGAACCCTAGCCCTAGGAAAACCCATTGATGTTAAGACTGTTCAAGAAGTTTTCTCGCAGCATGGAATAAACGTAAAGGCTGAAAACCTAGTTATAAGAAGCATAAACATATATCGAATTGTAAAAGAGGTTGCAAACCGATTTAAGATGCCGATCCCGAAAATCAGGGTTGCGAACATAATAGTCCCAAACGCCGCGGCCACAGGCCCCTCCCCGCGTTTCGCCCTAATTCTAATAACTACGGGTTTACTCATTCAGCTAGACGAGGAAGAAATCTTCGCGGTTATTGGGCATGAAATCAGCCACGTAAAAAGTAGAGATCCCCTCGCACTTTTCGCACTGACATCAACAGAATATCTGCTCAGAGTCTACGTTCTCTGGCCACTAATCATCTTCTTCGGCTTCATATACCTCATGTTCGCCTTAAGCCTCATCTATTTTATCGCAAAGTTCTTCGAAGCTAGAGCCGACCTAGAATCTGCAATCGTGCTTGGAAAACCAGATGCATTAGCCAACGCTCTAAGGAAAATCGGCTATAGAAGAATCTGGGCTGAAAGATCATCAAGTAGAATCGGCGCTTGGCTGGGTTTTGATCCGCACCCACCCCTTTCATTTAGGGTTGAACGTTTAGAAAACATGACTGAACTAGAAAGAATAAAGCATCCCTTTATCCAATCCATGAAGGACTGTATAACCGGCTTTCTAAAAGAAATCGGAATGTAAAAACGCATCTCCTTCTCTAGATTAATGAAATGATATTGCAAGCAAAGCATTTATACTCTCGTTCCCCCTAAAAAACTAATGTTGAGCCCCCGGTGCAGAAAGCCGGAGATCGTGGGTTCAAATCCCACCGGGTCCACCATGTCCCCATATAATTTAAAGCTGGTGACGGACCCGTAGTCGAGCCAGGATTAAGACGTCGGCCTGCGGAGCCGGGGGCTGCAAAAAACTATAATTCTGCCTTTTTTGGGAAAATGATTGCTTTTTCTTTTAAATCGATAAGAATTCGCTTCAGAGTTGCGGCAATCCTAGGTGGGCCTAAAAGTTTAAATCTCAGTTTAAGGCAAAGTTTATTAGTCTCCTCTATTGTTTAATTTTTTGCATCCGCAAAGGGTGGATGCCGTTGCCATCGGTGGAATGGGGCGAGTTAATGGAGAAAAACTTAATTTCGATTTTCGGAACAGATATGAGTTGTATTAGGTTTTCTAGGAGGAGGGGCTTCTAAAGTTTGATTAACCCTAAAGATGCTTTCATCATCATGAAAGCCTTCTTTGAGGAAAGAGGGCTAGTTAGACAGCATCTTGACTCCTATAACGAGTTCGTTGAATATGGTCTTCAGAAAATAATAGATGAAATTGGTGAAATAGACATAGAGGTTCCTGAGGGACCATATAAAATAAGGTTTGGTAAAGTTTTTATTGCCCGTGAAACCGAGAATGGAGTTATCACTGGCCCATATGTTACTGAAGTTGATGGAACCAGACATGAAATTTATCCCATGGAGGCGCGGTTAAGGAACCTAACATATGCTATGCCCCTATCAGTAGAGATGATTCCAGTCATAAACGGTAAAGAGATGGGTAAGGAACTAGTCTATATAGGCGATCTGCCAACAATGCTCAAGTCAAAATACTGCTACCTTTACGGTCTTTCTGAAGAAGGATTAATCATGCATGGAGAAGATCCCCTTGACCCCGGAGGCTACTTCATAATCAACGGATCTGAAAGAGTTATTGTCGCCCTCGAGGATTTGGCTCCCAACCGAATCCTTGTTGACGTTGAAACTAAGGGGACTCTGCCAGTTTATAGAGCCAAAATCTTTTCAACTACGGTTGGTTTTAGGGCTAGAATTGAAATGCGCATGAAGCCGAATGGCGCGCTCTACGTTTCCCTACCCGGCGTTCCATCAGAAATACCGTTTGTTGTTCTTATGAGGGCGCTTGGCCTAGAATCCGACAAAGAAATAGCCGAAGCAGTTTCGCTGGATAAGGAAGTACAGAGCGAACTTGAACCCTCATTTGAGGAGGCGCTTGACATAGATACAGTTGAGGACGCCCTCCTGTTTATTGGAAACCGTGTTGCTCATGGACAAGTTAGAAGCTATAGGCTTCAGAGAGCCATGCAGGTGATAGACAACAACTTTATGCCGCATGTCGGCAGATCTCCTGACAAGAGAATCGAAAAAGCCCACTTGCTTGCTGAAATGGCTGCTAGAGTAATCGAGCTAAAGTTAGGTAGACGTAAACCCGATGATAAGGATCACGTCAAAAATAAGCGGCTGAAGCTTGCTGGACCATTGCTTGCAGATCTATTTAGAATCGCCTTTAGAAATCTATGCCGTGATATCAAATATCAGCTTGAGAGGATGGGTTCTAGAAAACGCATGTTAAGCGTTTCAATAGCGGTTAGACCCGGAATAATCACCGATAAGCTCCAGCATGCCCTGGCAACCGGCAACTGGGGTAGAGGAAAGGTTGGAATAACCCAATTGCTTGATAGAACAAACCTTATTTCAACCTACAGTCACCTAAGGAGGGTGCAGTCGCCCTTAAGTAGGAGCCAGCCAAACTTTGAGGCGAGAGATCTTCACGCCACTCACTGGGGTAGATTATGCCCCAATGAAACCCCTGAAGGCGCGAATTGTGGACTGGTTAAGAATCTAGCGTTGATGGCTTCAGCGTCTGTCGGCGTGAATCCGGAAAAGGTTAGACGTGAACTTTACAGACGGGGCGTTGTTCCATTACTTGAAGCCGATAGAATGCTCAAAATTAATGGTGCAAAGGTTTTTGTGAATGGTTTTCCAATAGGCTATCATCCCAATCCGGAAAAGCTTGTTAGAGAAATCAGGGAGGCTAGGAGAAGAGGTGAAATATCTTCAGAAGTTAATATCGCCTATTTCTCCGAGGAGTATGGGGTTAAGCGTGAAGTTTATGTAAACTGTGATGAGGGAAGAGTGCGAAGGCCATTAATTGTAGTTGAGAATGGAGTGCCGAAGCTAAAGAGAGAGCATGTGGAAAAAATCATTTCTAGAGAATGGACTTGGAGCGATTTAATAAAGCGTGGCATAATAGAGTATTTAGATGCCGAGGAGGAAGAAAACGCTTATATAGCGCTTTATCCCGAAGACGTCACTCCAAGACATACTCATCTAGAGTTAACGCCCTACTCAATTCTTGGAATCTGTGCGGCATTAATACCATACGCTGAACATAACCAATCTCCACGAAACTCCTATGAGTCCGCTATGGCTAAACAGGCTTTGGGAATCTATGCCTCAAACTTCCCATTTAGGGTTGACTCCCGCTCCCATATACTTCATTACCCGCAGAAACCGCTGGTGAAAACGAAACCCATGGAGATAATAGGATACGATCTCCGCCCATCTGGACAGAACTGTGTTGTAGCGGTTCTATCCTATGAAGGATATAACATGGAGGACGCAATAATCATTAATAAAGCATCAATTGAACGCGGTCTCTTCCGCTCATCCTTCTATAGGCTCTATGAGGCTGAATGCCGCCAATATTTAGGCGGGCTGAGAGATCGATTGGCGGTGCCGGAGCCTGGAACAAGAGGATATAGGGGAGAACAATACTATCGTTTCCTAGAACCCGATGGAATAGTAGGTCTCGAAGTAGAGGTTTCAGGAGGCGACGTTTTAATAGGAAGGCTAAGTCCACCTAGGTTCCTAGAGGAATATAAGGAGTTTGAGACTCGAGGTCCAACAATGAGGGACTCCTCTGTCGAAATGAGACCCTCTGAAAAGGGAGTGGTCGACGCGGTATTTATAACGGAGACAAATGAGGGAAACAAGCTAGTTAAGGTTAGGGTTAGAGATGAACGTATACCCGAGCTTGGCGACAAGTTTGCGTCTAGGCATGGGCAAAAGGGAGTTATAGGCATGATTGTGCCGCAGGAGGATATGCCCTTCAGCGTGGATGGAATTGTTCCAGACGTGATAATTAATCCGCATGCCATACCCTCAAGAATGACCATCGGACAGTTCTTGGAGTCAATAGCCGGTAAAATTGCGGCTTTAAAGGGCGAAGCCATGGACGGCACGCCGTTTATCGGAAAAAGGCGCGGCGAAGCTCTAAAGCGTATGCTAATCAACTTAGGCTTTAGCTATACTGGCCGAGAAGTTTTCTATAACGGTGTAACCGGCGAGAAATATACGGCTGAAGTTTTCGTCGGCGTCGTGTACTATCAGAAACTACATCACATGGTTGCCGACAAGATTCATGCAAGGGCTAGGGGTCAAATTCAAATGTTAACAAGACAGCCAACAGAAGGAAGGGCGAGAGGAGGAGGATTACGTTTTGGCGAGATGGAGAGAGACTGCCTAATAGGTCATGGAGCCTCCATGCTCCTACAAGACAGGTTGCTCGAAGAATCAGATAAATATGTGCTGAATGTTTGCGAAAAATGTGGTTTCATAGCATACTATGATATGAAGCAGCGTAGATACGTATGTCCCATCTGTGGAGATAGGGCTAAAGTTTCTCCAGTTGTAGTATCATACGCCTTTAAGCTACTCTTACAAGAATTAATGAGTCTATGTATTGCCCCTAGACTAAAGTTAAAGGAGAAGGCTTAAAATGAGTATTGAGGAAGAAGCATATTATAAGGCAATAGAACACATAAAATTTGGAATCCTCTCTCCACAAGAAATAAGGAAAATGTCGGTTGTTGAAATTCAAACAGCTGACACTTATGATGAGGATGGAGCCGTAATACCTTCAGGGCTCATGGACAATCGATTAGGGGTTCTTGAGCCGGGACAGCGCTGTAGAACATGCGGGAACACGTCGGTGAGATGCCCAGGTCATTTTGGACACATTGAGCTCGCTGTCCCAATAATTCACGTGGAATTTGCTGAAATAATATATAATCTCCTCCAGGCAATATGCCGAAACTGTGGACGTTTACTGCTTCCAGAAAAATCAATTAAATCTCTTAGGGCTAGGATGGAGAGGCTTCGCGAATTACTTGGAACAGTGCCTTCTTCCTTCTATGATAGGGTTTTTGAAGAAGCTAAGAGAAATCGTGAATGTCCATATTGCGGCACCAGACAACATAAGATAGAATTCATTAAGCCAACAATTTTCTATGAATACATGGAGAAGGAGGGTTCCCAGCGCTTAACAGCCAGCATGATCCGAGAAAGATTTGAGAGAATATCGGATGAGGATCTAGAACTCCTTGGCTTTGATCCAAAATATGCTCGTCCAGAATGGATGATACTTCAAGTCCTGCCGGTTCCACCAGTCTATGTTAGGCCTTCAATAACCCTTGAATCAGGAATAAGATCCGAGGATGATTTAACGCATAAGCTCGTAGACATAGTTAGGATAAATCAGCGTCTTAAAGAGAATATTGAAGCCGGTGCACCAACCCTTATAATTCAAGATTTATCGGAGCTCCTCGAATATCATGTTACCACATACTTCAATAATGAGGCTTCTGGAATACCGCCATCCAGACATAGGTCTGGAAGAGCTCTGAAAACCCTATCCCAGCGATTAAAGGGCAAGGAAGGCCGATTTAGAAGCAATTTATCCGGTAAGAGAGTTGATTTTTCAGCCCGCACCGTCATAAGCCCCGATCCAAACCTCGATATAAATGAGGTTGGCGTGCCGATAAGCATAGCAATGAGATTAACTGTGCCGGAGAAAGTCACCTTCTGGAATATTGATAGACTACGTGAACTTGTAAAAAATGGCCCGGACAAATATCCCGGAGCATTATACATTATTAGACCCGACGGTAAACGCATTAGGCTTGAATTTGTTGCAGATAGAGAGAAAATCGCCGATGCGCTTGAACCGGGCTTCATTGTTGAAAGACATCTTCAAGACGGCGACATAGTGATCTTCAATAGGCAACCCTCACTGCATAGGATGTCTATAATGGCCCATTACGTGAAGGTTCTTCCCTACAAAACCTTTAGGCTTCACCTATGTGTTTGCCCACCATACAACGCTGACTTTGACGGGGATGAAATGAATCTCCATGTCCCTCAAAGCGAGGAAGCTCAAACCGAAGCTCGCCTGCTCATGCAGGTTCAAAATCACATACTATCACCGAGGTTTGGAGGTCCAATAATAGGCGCCATAAGAGACTACATAACAGCCGCTTTTCTCCTAACTAGAAAATCAACTCTCCTAACCAAGAAGGAAGTATGCGAACTGTTAGCCGCCGCAGGCTATGAGGGCCCCCTCCCAGAACCAGCTGTTAAGGAACCTAAGCCGCTGTGGACTGGAAAACAAATATTTAGTCTCTTCCTTCCAAAGGGATTTAACTACACGCTTAAAGCTAGTGTATGTAGAAATTGTGATGAATGCTTAAAGGAAGATTGTCCCTATGATGCCTACGTGGTTATTAAGGATGGGGTTTTAATTAAGGGCGTTATTGACAAGAATTCTATAGGGGCTGAGAAGCCGGAGAGCATTCTCCATAGGATAATAAAGGATTATGGGACAGAAGAGGGAAGAAAATTCCTTAATCAAATAAGCCGCCTAGTCACAAAATTCATAACAATGCGCGGCTTCACATACTCCTTTGAAGAGCTCGACTTATCCGCCAAAGCTAGGCGGAAAATACGTCAAATAGTTAGAAAGGCTGAAAGAAGAGTAGCTCGATTTGCCAAAGCCCTCCAAGAAGGTACGCTTGAGCGGCTTCCAGGCCAATCTCTACTAGACTCATTTGAACTTTACGTTATGAACGAATTGGCTGAAGCTAGGGAGAAGGCTGGTAAAATAGCTGAAGAGGATCTTAAAATCGATAACGCGGGCATAATAATGACTAGAACCGGCGCGAGGGGGTCAACGCTAAATATAGGGCAAATGACCGCGATTCTCGGCCAGCAATCAGTTCGTGGAAAACGTATCATACGCGGATACTTGGAAAGAGCTTTACCGCACTTTAACCTCGGCGATCCATCTCCAAAAGCAAGGGGCTTCGTATACTCCTGCTACAGGGATGGATTAGATCCCATAGAATTCTTCTTCCACGCTATGGGCGGGCGAGAGGGTCTTGTAGACACGGCTGTTAGAACCCAGCAGAGCGGATATATGCAGAGAAGGCTAATTAATGCGCTTGAACATTTACGCGTCGAATATGATGGAACTGTGAGAAACCCGCTAGGCGAAATCGTGCAATTCAAGTATGGTGAAGACGGCGTGGATCCAGCTAAAAGCGATCATGGTAAAGCAGTTAACGTCGGCAGGCTTATTGAACAGGTTAGGCTTATGGTTGAATCTGGAGAACCCGCACCAAAGGAGTATGTTGAGGAGCAGGTAAACAAAGTTAAAAATGAATTAACTCCTCTACTGGTTAATGAGCTCATAGATGAATTGACGTCTTCCGGCTTAAGCAAAGAGGGCGTTGACCTAGCAGTTAACTTGGCTCTAGAAAGATATAAGAAGGCTTTGGTTGAGCCTGGAGAGGCCGTTGGAGTGGTTGCAGCGCAATCTATTGGAGAACCAGGCACTCAGATGACGCTGAGAACCTTCCACTATGCTGGCGTCAGGGAGCAGAACGTAACGCTTGGGTTGCCTCGTCTAATAGAGATAGTTGACGCAAGAAGAGAACCCTCAACGCCGATAATGACCGTGTATCTGGATGAGAAGCATAGATATAGTAGAGAGAAGGCGACGGAAATCGCCCGAAAAATCCTCTATACGACAATAGAGGATATCTCCGAAGCAATTTACATAAACCCTGAAACTGACGGCGTGATCGTTAAATTTGATGAACGAAGAATGAAAGAGCGAGGAATAACTATAGAAGATTTAAACAAGATAATCAATATACCGAACTGCTCCTTAAAATTTGAGAAAAACATGCTATTCGTTGAGCCTAAGAAGAAAATGAATGTAAAGAAGCTTCTAAGTAAAGTCTCATCCCATTATGTGAAGGGCATACCTGGCATAAAGAGGGTTTATGTAACCAAAGAAGAGGAGGAGTGGATTATAAGAACTGATGGATCAAACCTACCTAGGGTTTTAGAAGTCGAAGGAGTTGACCCAACAAGAACAACCACGAACAATATACATGAAATAGAGAGAACCCTTGGCATAGAAGCCGCCAGAAACGCTATAATCAAAGAGGCTATGGGAGTGCTTGAGGAGCAGGGGCTGGATGTGGATGTGAGACATGTAATGCTTGTAGCCGATATAATGACGGCGACGGGAACGATCAGACAGATAGGCCGCCACGGAGTTAGCGGCGAAAAGCCAAGCGTTCTTGCAAGAGCCGCGTTTGAGATAACTGTTCCAAACATCATTGAGGCGGCGGTTAGAGGTGAAATAGATCCCTTGAAAGGTGTAACCGAAAACGTTATAGTTGGTCAACCTATACCAATAGGAACAGGTTTAGTTGAAATTTACATGACGGCTCCATCAGTAGCCATGAACAAGGAAGAAGGTGAGGAAGCAGTTGAGTAGCATTAGTAAAAGCGAAATCGACAGATCCTTAAGAATAGCTGTCAGATCCGGGAAAATTTTATTTGGGTCGAAATCTACTATAAGAAGTGCTGTGGCTGGGAGGGCTAGGCTCATAGTTATTGCATCCAATTGTCCAAGAGATATACGTGAAAAATTAGAATATTACTGTAAGTTGTCCAATATTCCATTCATCATTTATCCGGGTACAAGCATAGAATTAGGTGTAGCCTGCGGAAAACCCTTTATGGTTGCTTCTCTAGCAATTAGAGACCCAGGTGACTCTGATATACTTAAATTTGTAGGTGGTGAAAATGTCTAAGGGAATACGACTAACAAATGAGGAGCTAAAATATATAGCATTATTTGAAAGTCTGACTGGAGCAACCGTTAAAGATTGCATAATTGATGAGCGATTCGACAGAATAATATTTGTGGTTAAGGAGGGTAACGCTGGATTAGCTATAGGCAAAAGAGGGAGAAACATAGAAATTCTCGAAAAAATGACGAAGAAAAAATATGAGATAGTTGAGTTCTCAGATGATCCAGTTCAGCTAATAAAGAACGCTCTGAAGCCGGCGAGAGTAAAGGAGGTGCGGCTTACCAAAAAACTTGATGGATCGACGATCGCAATAGTTTCAGTAGATCATAGGGACAAAGGCATAGCCATAGGTAAAAACGGCAAAAACGCTGAGAAAATAAGATTCCTTGCAAGACGATACTTCCAAATAAGCAATGTTTTCATAGTTTAGGCTGAAAACGAAATGTTTATAACGGGGAGCCTATGGCAAATAAACGTAGGGGTTAAGCAATATGGCGAAAAAACCTAGAGGCGAATTTGCAGCAAGAAAGCTCATTAAGAATAGGAAAAAGTGGTTATGGAAGGATTTAGACTATAAGCGGCGCATGCTAAGGCTAAAGGAGAAAGCTGACCCACTTGAAGGCGCCCCGATGGCTAGGGGAATAGTCCTCGAAAAAGTTGGGCGGGAAAGTAAGCAGCCGAACAGCGCTATACGAAAGTGCGTTAGGGTTCAGCTAATAAAGAACGGTAAAGTTGTAACCGCTTTCCTCCCCGGAGACGGAGCGCTAAATGTTGTTGACGAGCACGATGAGGTTCTAATCGAAGGAATAGGTGGTTCAAGGGGAAGATCGATGGGCGACATTCCAGGAGTCAGATGGAAAGTGGTTACAGTTAACGGTGTTTCTCTCAAAGATCTGGTTCTCGGAAGAAAGGAGAAACCTCGACGCTAAAATTTTGTTACCATCCTTTTGAATATTCCTCGAGAAGAGTATTTATTATTCTTTTCCTATCTTGATCCGACGCATATTCTATTGGAAAATGTTTTCTTAACGGCATAACCAGAAAATGTATTATCTTATTTTTCGAATCATCCCATATTTCAATCATATCTTTCTTTACTTCCAGTCGGGAATACTCCCTTATAACCGTGTAAATATCTTCAAAATTCACATTCGTTTTTGACATTAGTATGCGGTCATCAAGCTTCAATGCGCATACATCCAATTTTTCCTCCACTATATAATCTCTCACAATTTTGTAAACGTAATTTACGTCAGTCTCTATATCAGTTATAGCGCCATAATCGCTGTCCGTTCTTAAAAAACTCTTTATCAACACTTGGATAAGCTTAGATACGTTCCCCTCATCCTCTATAAATTTGCTCTCAGTCTTCTTTTTTAAGGAGTTCTTCTGATGGGGCATAGAGCCCTCACTCTACCAAAACATCATTAATTAACTTTATTCTGCAACTGAGGATAAAAGACTATTGAAAAAATATTTGCCACGAAATTACGCCCATAATAGGGCTTTTCCAATAATCGAAGCATTAAGATACCCGAGAAAAACCCTTTAATTGGATGCTATTAAAAAATAAAATTTATTTTTCCAATTCATTTGTTGATAGCTGGGATGATGTAATTGGCTGTGGATAGCTAGCCGAGCTATGATCGAGAGTTACTCCACTGACCCCTCCTACCTTTTATTCCATAAAGGCTGGAGATAGTTTAAATTTCCTTCCACCCCAAACAACATTTGTTCTCCATCAGCTTTTATATCATCCTGATCCGCTGTCCCTTTTGGCCATTTGTCAAGCTGAAAAAGGTCTTGGAAACCGCTTGCTCAACTCAAATTAAGAATCATTGGAATCTAGGATTCGGTTCACTATTAATT
>CAYNMB010000004.1:18977-38433 GCA_964398235.1 uncultured Candidatus Bathyarchaeia archaeon
TTGCTCAACTCAAATTAAGAATCATTGGAATCTAGGATTCGGTTCACTATTAATTCGGGCTTAAATGGCTCTAGATCATTGTATTCTTGACCAACACCTAGAAAGATTATTGGCTTTTTTGTTACATAGACTATTGATATTGCTGCTCCGCCTTTCGCATCGGCATCCATTTTCGTCAAAATTGAACCGCTAATACTAACATGCTTATTAAATTCCTCCGCCTGCGAAACCACATCATTTCCAGTTAAGGCGTCACCAACAAATATTACGAGATCTGGATTCACAACTCGAACTATCTTTTCCATTTCAGCCATGAGATTTCTGTTCGTTTGCATTCGACCCGCCGTGTCGATTAAAACAACATTTATCCCCCTAGCCCTAGCATGCTGGACAGCGTCATAGGCTACAGCGGCAGCGTCCGAACCATACCTATGCTTTATCACGTTAACTCCAAGTCTCTTAGCATGTTGCTCAAGCTGCTCTATTGAACCCGCCCTAAAGGTGTCGCTACACGCTAAAACAACAGAGTATCCTCTTTTAAGTAGTAGATTAGCTATTTTAGCTATCGTGGTGGTTTTTCCCGTACCATTTATTCCAACGAAAACAATTATGCAGGGCTCTTTTAATCTCCGTTTCCTCTCAACAATCTCTATGAGATCTATTTTTTCTCTGGTTTCAAAAAGTTTTAAGAGGATTTCTCTCAGAGATTCCTTAACTATTTTACGCTTATCCTCAAATCTACTTACCTTTAGTCCCGTAAGGCTTTGTTCAAGCTGCTCACATATATGCTCCGCAACGATAAATGCAACATCATTTTCTATAAGCATGAGTTTAAATTCCCAAAGAATTTCACGAATTTCATCTAATTTAAGCTCTGTTGTGGAAATTTTGTTCACAAAACCATTTATGGCTTCACGCAGTCTCTCAAACATTTCCCCTTTCTCTCTTAGATCTCTCTTCAAGCATTGCAGACAATTCTCGAAGCCTATTTTGTCCCTCCTGCATTCTAATCAAAACCTGGTTTAGCTGCCGCTCTAAAGCCGCCTTCGCCTTGTTGAGTTCAGCTAGGCGATTCTCCACCCCCTCCTTAGCCTCCTTTATCGACTTCTCAACAGCTATTCCGGCGCCTATTCCATAAATAACTTTATCCGTATCTTCAAGTCTAGCCTTAACGTATGATCCTCCGCCTATTGGAACGAAAATTTGATTTGAGTCCTTTTTCTCGATTCCCTCAAGCGACATACTGGCCAAATTGAGTTCAGTTATGGCTGCATTGACAAGATTCATCCTCGCCCTAAGATACTCGGCGGTATTCTCCAATACTCTGAGTTCAACAATGAGTCTTCTAATCTCGTCCTCAGCGGATTCTGACACATAAATCACCTAAAAGAGTATAGTGAGTTTTCGGTTTAAATAGGTTAGGCTTCCTCCTCAGGAGGCACTTCCTCAATTCTATCAATTTTTATCTGGAAACGTTTAACCCTATGCTTACTCCCAATAATTTTATAGAGCTCTTCTATAGCATGTTCAGGCTTCAAAGCCCTAATTTCCTTCTTAAACATGGTTTTAAGATTCGGCTTCTCAATTCTCCCTATTATTCTGAAATTCTTAACCTCACCCATATTTTTCAACCACCTTTAAGGTTTGACTTATTATAAATAGCTCCGGCCCAGTTGTTAGAGATCCGGCGACAGCGACGTTACTGTTTCCAACTAAACCTGTAGCCACATATGGGATTCCGCAGTTAACTGTTCCAACATTAATTGAAGTTTTCAAAACCTCGCTCAAAAGTTTTTCTTCTTCAGGTTTAAGTAATGGATGAGCCAAAACACCTCTATTCGTTGCAACTGCAAGCGAGCCAACATAGGGTAGTCCAGCTATTTCACATGGTACAGCCTCAACCCCAAGTGCGTCGGAGATAACCTTGATTTCCGATCTTCGAAGCCTAGGGTCGACTACTGCGCCATGATCGTTGGCTAGAACCAGATTTCCAAAGGCTGTTTTCTTACTATTTTCCATCACAGTTATATTTACATCAGTCAATGTTTTCAGAGCCTTCAGCTCCTCCTCATAAACGGTGTGGGGAAGTATTATCCCATGGGAATTAGCGCATACTAGGGAGCCTATAAGCACTGAACCACCTATATTTGTCCTTACAACATTTAAATTAAACCATTTTTCAATCTTCTTGAATATGCTTTCCGGAAGCTGAGCTGGCAGAATAATGAATTTATCTGTTACGCGCATAAACACTCCTATACTTGCGCTGCCAAAAACGTCGAGGAGGAAGAGTGGCATCTCTCACTCTCCTTCGGCTAAATGGACCGTTACAAGTCCATCCCTATCCTTCAACGCCTTTATCCTAATTCTCCGTGGAGGTTTCTGAATTCCCTTACTCCAAATTTTCTCATTAACTTCATTTGAAATCCTTATAGAATCGTCGTCAACCTTCATATGTCTTCTGATAAACTCCCTAATCATGCGTATTGCCCTAGGAGCCCGCTTCTTTCTTGGTCTAATCCACGCTTTGCTGAGAGGAACCGTATATACGCGTTCTTCCACAATGTCGCCTTCCATCCTAGTCTCTTTTTCTTCCTTTTTCTCCTCGCTCATAAAAACACCTCAGAGTTTTAGGCTTTTATCTTCGTTCTCCTCCAATGTCTCTTAGGGATCCTTGTAACCTTACCCAAAGTTTTCATTATAACCCATGAGGGAATGGGTTTACTCTCTTTTTCGGCTCTTATGAGCCTAAGTTTTTTAGCAAGTGGTTTATGTCTCGCCAAACCTATATCCTCCTTATACGGATTTCCCTTCTACCCCTATGCAATCTTCTCAAAATTTCTTTTAATTGTTCATCATCTATTGGAATGCTAATTCTCCCCTGTTGTGCAATCTGAATGAGCCAGGTTTCGATTTGGGAAGTGAACTCGGGTTTAATCATCTTAAGATTAGCAAGTCTCTGCCTGGCTTCAGGGGTAAGTATTCTTCGCAGTAATGCCTGCTTCTCCATCTCCATTCTTCTTTTAGCTTCAGCGGCCTCCCGTTCCTGCAATAGTCTCTGCTGCATTTCTAGGAGCTTTCTCCTTCTTATGGCTTCAAGCTCCTCATCACTTGCGCTCATAATTGTCCCCCTAATATTTCCTCAATTCAGGAATGCTCTTCTCTAGCTCCCTCTTAATTTCTGTTGAAAGCGAATCTAAGAGGCTTCTTCCTTTAGGAGTCACAATCCTTCCCTCACCCTTAACGGTTTCCACTAGCCCAGCCTCCTCAAGCTGCTGCAAGGCTTTCCTAATTATCGCTCCACTGCCCTTTCTAGCATGTTCAGGTTTGACTCCCCTATCCTTCCTTCCACCATATTCAGCGCGTAAATGTTCGACGCCTATCGGCCCCTTCACATAAACTTTTCTGAGTAAGGATGCGCATCTAATGTACCACCAATCTGAGTTCTGCGGAGGCCGCTCTTTATGGACGCCTGTTTTAACATATAATGCCCATTCAGGCGGCCTAACAGCATCCACATTATCCTTTAAATATTTTGCCAGGCGTTCTATTAATATTGCTGGTGGAACATCATATGGCGTTGGCAATGTTACTCATTCCCCGTTTTTCTTTAACCTCTTCTATTCTAAAAACTTCGGTCTTATAAATACTTACTTTTCATCTCCTCGTTTTTCTAGGTTTAAATAGAGTAAATGTATGTCCCACGATTTGAATTATTTTCGCTCCAGTCTTCAAGGAAACTTTCTGGGCTATGCTTTCAACGGTTTCATTTATTAAAGCCGACTTTAACACTTTAATCTTAACTGTTTTCCTTTTATCGAGTTGCTTAGCTATTTCCGCTATCTGTGCCTCCGTTAATCCCCTCTTACCTATACGAACAGTCGGTTTTATGAGTGAAGGTTTTCTAGAGGTTTTTCGCCTAAGCATCTATTCTCTCTCCTTTTTCCTTAACGGTATTCTCATATGTCCGCCGCAATGTAAGCAGGTTATAACTATATGCGGCTCCCTTCTCTTTTGTATGCGAATACGTGAGCTTACGCCGGGAAAAATAAACTTTTTGCAATGTCTGCATATCAAAAGACGCTTCTCTCTCGGCAACTTGACCCTAGCCCTCATAGCGATTTTTCTAGCAATCTCTACATATCTCTGCGACAGATCAGGTCTTTCATGAAGCATTTCTATCGCCAATTCAAAAAGTCTCTCAATACGTTTCTGAGCTATTTCCTTAATTTTCTCCCTGCTGTCTTTCACCTGTATCTCACTTTACCCTTCTATTTTTGATTTTCCAAAAAATTATAGATGTTTACTAAAGATATGAGCCAGTTTAGATAGGAATTTACTGAAGCCCTGAGAGCCGTGGTGTCTTTGGCATTAAACACGAGTAACAAAGTTTCCTCTTCTCTAAAAACTTTAACCTTTGAGCGATATCTTAAACCCGACAGGGTTTCCGGTTCAAGCGCGCTTCTCATGATTTCCGCTTCATGAGCAGAGGGGAATTTGAGGCGTAAGATTGCTGAAGCCCTCTTAATCATACTTGCCACACTACATGCGAAATTTTTATGCGGGGGCCAACCTCCATATTGCTGGGCAGAATATGGAAAGATAAGTATGCCCAGCAATCCTCCCCTTTAGCAATACGTAAATACGCCTCATATTTTAACGTCCTCGCCTCAGATTTTTTAAGAGCTGGAAGTTCAAAAAACTCCGATAGTTTTGATGCCAATTTCCCTATTTCCTCATCCCCCATTTCATCCATGTCTAAAAACACTTTTCTAAACACTCTTCGAACTTCTTCCCTAGAGGTTCCGAATTCTCTCCTTAATTTCACTCCTGAAACATAAAGGCGCGGCGCAACTTCTTTTATTTCTCCATCCATCACTTTAAAAAACCTTATTCTTCCAGGTCCTCCCTTCCATCGATCAACCACAACAAACTTATTTGTTCCTAATTCTATAGCCTTGGCGGCAACATCAAAAAAATTCATTTTTCCTCTGTTAACTCTAACCGAATTCGGTATGGAGCGGGTCAAATCATTACATAAGCTTCTAATTCTTCTAGTAGGTCTATGCGAAGTTGTCAGCAGAATCATCCGCTGTAAACCCTTATTTTAATCTGATTTATTTTCATCGGCTTTGAGTTGACCGTTCAGCCGCTATGCTGACTTTCGTTCTCGGCGTATATGCTCCGCCAGCGAATCTGAAGCCACATTTCTTGCAAGCCCATATGCCGACACTTACCCTGCGTACGGCTTTCATTCCGCAACGTGGACATGGATGCTTCTTCTTCATCTCGGATATGACGTCTACCCAGCGTCTTCTAACAGATACGCCGTATCTTGGACCGAAACCTCCAGCTGGATTGGCTCTTTTCTTCTTCATCTATCCTCCCACCACCAACTTTCTTAACTCTTCAGCTTTCTCCCTAGCTATATGAACGGCTTCTATAATCTGTTGCGGTGATAATGTTCCCTCACCGCCCTTCTGAATTGCACATATCTTATTATCCTTCTCAAAGGTTATAGTTAGCCGGGCGTTCATAACGTTCTCCTCGTCTAGCCACGGATCCGCAACGAGTTTGCCATTTATGCTTGCAAACGTGACTGCTACTGGAAAGTTCCTTACTGGCAACGGTATATATTCATTCGTCTTTTTAACCTCGCCCTCCTCCACCACATGCACCGGTATTTTCGTATTTATCAATGCAGCTAATGCGGCTAATGCTGAAGCATCAATTAAGTTTCCATCATGATTAAGCACATAAATATCCACAAATATCACATAAACTTTTTTTCCCGGAATAATGCATAGCTTCTCGAGATCGATTGCTCCAGATTCCCTTATGCCCCTATCAACCACTCTTGCTAGCTCTATGGCTTCTTCGCTTGGCGGTCCAGCTTCAAACTCCGGTGACGCTAATGGCACAAACTCAGAATTTACTGTAAAGACTCCTTCATTCGGTCTGTCCGAATATGGTTCACCGACCTGAACTTTAACTCCGACAACAACCTCTGTTCTGCCGAGTAATACTCTCGCTGATCCTTCGGCTTTTTCAATTATTCCCGTTTCCACCTTGATTGGGCGATATTCGTTAATTCCTCTACCGTCGATTCTCTTGCCATTAGCTATAAGCCGAGCTATCTGCTGCTTCCTTATACGTGAAACCATTATTGAAGACATCCTTCAACCTCCTCTTTAATGGCTAAATATTTGGCTTTTAATGCCTCCTTTTGGAGCTTATATATTTGCTTACATCCCTTAATTGCAAGGTTTAAAGCCTGCTCAAACTCCTCAACCGTTAGCATTCCATCCATCTGTAGGAGCGAGACGAAACCCAAGTTAGGCATGTATGCAACCGGCACATCTGCTTCACCCTCCTTGTCCTCAATATCATTGAGATCTAGAACTAGGACGCCGTCAACCTTTCCTACTGCGCAGGCGACTACAAGATCCCTCATGGGTATTCCTGCATCAGCTAATGCTAGGGCGGCGGCGGTTGTTCCAGCGCATCTTGTTCCACCGTCAGCCTGCAATACTTCAATGAAAACGTCAATGGAGGTTCTTGGAAATCTTTCAAGAAATATTGCTGGCTCAAGCGCCTCCTTTATAACTTTAGAGAGTTCTATCTCACGTCTTGAGGGTGCTGGAGACTTTCTTTCCTCAACTGAGAATGGCGCCATATGATACCTGCATCTTAGAAGAGCTCTGTCTGGTAAAGCCAAATGTCTAGGATGAAGTTCTCTGGGACCGTAAACCGCAACCAATATCTTGCTTTTTCCCTGCTCAATGTATGCTGATCCATCAGCGTTGCTTAACACCCCTACCTCCATCTTTATAGGCCTAAGCTCATCCGGCTTTCTTCCATCAACTCTTAAACCATTTTCATCTATTAACTTGACCTTTTCATTCACTGTTTTTCACCCTTCTCTTTTCTAATCATTTCAGCAATACGATCTGTAAGTCCAGAAGTATGAGCCTCTCTCACAATTTTTTCAATCGCCATTATAGCCAGTCTCTCATCCTCCGGACTTGATCCAGAAATCAGCACTATGCCATTCTGTCCAACAGTTATCCTACATTTAGTCTCTCTTTTAAGCATATTTATCATTGAGGCTTTACGTCCAATTATTCTCGGTATTTTCGCTGGCGGCACTTTAATTAGCTGTCCTTGAGTGATTTTTCCAAGCCCAGGTTCTTTAATTGTTAGGATTGGATCAATGGTTCGGTCAAAAGCTATTATTTTCGCAAAAATCAGGTCGCCGATATCTAGAAAGTTTGTTAATTCATCTTTCTGTTGCTTAAAGGGCTTATTTAACGCATCAGTTGCTCTCAAAATAGCTTTATATGGAGAATTTATGTCAACGGTCCAGCCAAAAATGCTAACATCCTCTATTTTGCCAATAACTTGGTCGCCAACTGAGGGAATGTAAACCGTGTTTAACGCGATGACCTGAACTACATGTTCTTCATATTCTACTAGTCCAAGCCTGCTGGCATAGATTTTAGATCCATCTTTATACGTGTTATTGCCAGCTATGTAATTGCCTTCAGCTAGTAGCTCACCGGGGGTAACTATTTCCCTATTCTCGAAATAAAGCAAACCTTCACTCTCCAAACTTACTTTAAAATTTTTACTTCAATGTTTCCACGGGTTATCTCACCCATTTTCTCCAAGAAGGGCCCGTATAATCCGGCTGGCATCTCTAAAACAACGGAAAGAGAACCGTCGCTTAACCAAACCTCATTTTTTATTGTTCCAAAAGATCTTAACGCTCCGTAAGCTCTACCAACATATTCTGAAGGTATGCGAGCCGCCACGGAGATTTTCTCGACGCTTAGAGGCAGAATTGCGCGTAAAGCCTTAATGGCTTCATTAGCTTGTTCCTCAACGCTCTTAAAAGGATCAACTGAGAAATGAACTTGTGCAAGAGCCTGCTCTATACGGGTTGGTGGATGAGGAAGCTTGGTTCTAGGGTCCACAGCATTACGCGCTATAAAATCAATTATTTGTCTACGTTTCTCCTCGATAAGCCGCTTTCTCTGCTGACTCGTTATTTGGAGGACGCCTCTCTTAAGTATGATCCTAGCTATCTCTAATGGATCTGTGGTTCCAAAGGCTTTCCTAAGCTTTTTTTCCGGGGCTCTTAAACCTTTTTTTGAATCTATAAATATCACATCTGTAACTATTATGTCTGAGATCGGTATGGATTTTCCACTGCGAAACTCGAAGGCGGGATCAGGTTTGACAAGTATCTCGAAATTCTCTCCATTTATGTTTATGCGGGCAATCGTGTAGCTCTTGCTCATCGCCTCTCAACTACCTTGCACTTCCTTTACGTATTTTTCAACTTCTTCATCGCTCAGCATTCTAAATTGTTTAGTTGAGGTTGGAACAATGGCTATTTTAATCTTAGGTTGTTCTCCCCTAGCCTGTATAGACTTCAATAAGCTTTTGATCCCCAGCTTTATGGCTTCCTCCAGCGTTAGATCGTCGCGATACTCTTCTTTCAACACGTTTTCAGCGACTTCTCGTCCAATACCAATGGCTACAGCCTTGTAGGACCTGTAGGTTCCGCTGGGATCGGTTGTAAATAATTGGGTTCCACTCTTATCAACGCCAGCAAAAATTATGGAAACTCCGAAGGGTCTTACACCGGCATGTTGAGTATAGATTTGCTTTATATCGCCTATTCTTTTCGCAACAACCTCTACATCTACCGGCTCATCATAAAGGAGTCTGTTACTTTGAGCGAAAATTCTAGCTTCATCAATCAATACCCGTGCATCGGAACTTAAGCCAACAACAGCGGCGCCAATGTGCTCATCTATCTCATATATTTTTTGCGTGAAATTTGGATTCTGCAACTTAGACTCGATTTTCTCTTCAGCTCCTATTACAACCCCTTCGGGACAGGATATGCCAATAATTGTTGAACCCCTATAAACTGTTTCGAGAGCATACTCCACCTGAAAGAGACGTCCATCTGGAGAAAAAACTGTAATAGCTCTGTCATATGCTCCTGGAACTGCAAATACGGACAACTCTTACACCCCGCTTTTCTGTTCGACCGCTCTCTTTTCCTCTCTTCTCCTCTTTGAGAAGTAGAAAATGAAACTAAAAAACCTTTTGCATTAATCTACCATTATTCAACCATTTTTGCGGTTAAAATAGTCTTTTCAGCTACTTGCACGCTCTCCAACAAGTCATCTATGGTTGATAAAAAAGTTGCAATTCTATCCCCCCTATACTTTATTGTTGTAACAACCCTAGCGTCTTCTCTCCTAGTCTCTACAATTAGTCCGCTGGGCGTCTTCACATTATCTGGTGAAACTGCCTTGGATACGGATTCCGCCTCCAACTCATCTTCATAAATAAGCGTTATTTCAGCCTCCACTAGATTTCAACCTCCTCATACGCTCCTTCACAAGAGAGTCAACAATTTTAAGAAACTGCGTTTTCTGTTCATAGGGAATTTGGGCGCCAGCCGCAATATCATGTCCACCGCCTATTCCAGAACATTTCTCCGCAGCAGCGCCAATTATCTCTCCAAGATTCATGCCCATCCTAGCCAAGGAATCCGTGGTGCGGGCTGAAATCTTAAGCACCTTCTCTTCAGGTATAAATGAATATGCTATTAGCGGCTTCTCAGGCTTCGGCAAATTCGTTGACACTATCGTTGCTATCGCGCTTATGGCTTTCTCATCAATCTCTTTCTCCCCGTGGAGAACATAAATGTTCTCCCACTCTTCAATACGATCCTGATTCTCATCCAGCCACCTAAGGTATCTTGTGATAGTTTGTCTATAGTCCTCTAGGGCTTTAATTGCCTCCTCATAGGCTAAGCCTCTATCCCCCATACATATCGCCACGCCTAAACCTGAAACTCCCATTCTTCCAGTAGCATTTAAAAGAAGCGCAAATTCTCTTGCATCTCTAAGCGGTGTCCAAGCCTCTTCTTTTACAAGAACATATATTGTGCCAAGAAGCTTCATCGCCGTATCGCTTCTAAAGCCCTTGGAAATCATGTAATCATGTAGAGCTGAAAAAATCTTGCGCTTTTCCTCTGGCGTAAGATCTCTTAGAGCACGCCACCTTTCATTTCTCTTAAGCTCGATGTTCAGTTCGCTTAGAAATGCTAAGGTTTTATCTTCTTCACCGCTTATTCCAGGAATGTAGGGGTTTGTTGTGTAGGCTATAGCCTTATGGATTGGACGCGTTTCCCTACCAAAGAACAGTAGATCTGTTTCAACGGAGAGGAGCCCCGACTTAATTGCATCGTTAACAATTAACTCATTTACTCCGCCTAGGCTTCTTTCCTCATATTTGTCCTGAAGATCTCCTAGTGCTCCAACAACGGCTAAACATGCAAGATCAATGTTGCTTTCATCCATAGATTTTGCTACAAGATATGAAATTCCAGCGGAACTTATTTCCCGTGATCCATCTATTCCAAAGAGATGTGGATTAACCTGTAGGAACGTTTCGCTAGGTTTACCGATAGGTTGATGATGATCTAATATAATTATCTCTTTATCTTCGGCTTTAGCTCTCAAAATGTCTAAATAGCCGCTTCCCATATCAGTGAATATTACCAGAGTATCCTCTTTGCTCTGTAAGCATGCATAATCCACAACTTTTTCATCCAGCCATCGTTCTATTCTAATGCAAAAGTTGGCTCCAGCTCTGAAAAGAGCCTTGCCTAAAATCCCTGCCGCTGAGATGCCGTCGGCATCCATATGGGATATTACTAAAACCTTCTTCTCCTTATCTAAATTCTCAAGAATAATCCCGGAGGCTTTACGCGCCTCCTTGATCAGAGCATTAACCTGTTCTTCACGGGTCATTAAAACCCCTTAAATTTCTAGAATAAGGAGGCGATTACAGTCTTATACTTCCAGTTTGGCGGTAACACGCCTTTCTCTTTGTAGTATTCGGATAGACGATGAATCTTCGATTCAACAATCTGTAAAGCTCTTTTGTTATGCACATCCTTTCTATGCCTTTCTAAATGTGCCCTCAGGCGTGCAGCCTTCCTAAGAAGATTTTCCAAATCCTCTGGAATGCTGGGGGCTAAACCATTCTCCTTCAATATCTCAGTTATGCTTTTTCCGACGATGGGCTTTACAAGCGGGATACCATACTGATCACGCAGAATTATCCCTATCTTGCTCGGCGGATTCCCCTCCCTAGCAAGCTTAACCACTAGGGCTATGACTTCATCAGGCTGATATTTACACCATGCTGGCGCCCTTTTCACCACCGGTCTCGTGGAATGTGAACGACCCTTCTCCTTTTTAGGCAACGTCAATCCTCCAAGTAAACTCTTGAAAAAAGAGCTATATACACATATTTAAAAGTTTTATTGTTTATATAGCTAAACGAAACTTATCATTAAAACGTCCTGTCTTTTTATTTTCAAATGCTAATCATTAATTAGCTCTTGGGAAAGATTAAAAGCATGTTTGTACAATATTACCATTGGTTACAGTTATAAAAGTGATTATTATGTGGAATAAAATAGCAAAGGCTTTGGAAGGCTATCCTGAAAGACTTAATGTTGCAAAAGTTCTTATTAAAAATGGATTAAGCGTGAGAAATGGGAAAATATATTGTGGAGACATAGCCATACCGGTTGTTAGAATAAGCCGAGTTGCAAAGGTTGATAGGCGAACAGTTGTTCAAACAATAAGGATGATTGAAAGCAACCCTGACCTAAAAACCATCTTCAGCGGCATAACCCCCGCAGGTCCATCATTACGTGAGGTCGCTAAGTACTTGAATTTTGGGGTTGTTGAAATAACCCCCGTGGACGCTAGAATGCCCGGCATATTGGCTGCAGCAGCTTCTCTAATAGCCCAAAGAAACATCAGCATAAGACAGGCAATAGTTGATGACCCGGAGTTAGCTCCTGAGCCTAAGCTAACGCTTATAACAGAAAAGAAGGTGCCAGGCGACCTAATACCTGAGTTATTGAAGATTAAGGGTGTGGCAAGAGTCTCCGTTTCCTGAGGAAATCAAGGATGCTTGAGTTCCTAGGGATAGTCTCCCTATCCTTTATAACCGCCCTATCTGGAGCCATAACCCCTGGACCCATGTTTATGCTCGTGGTTTCGGGGTCCTTAAAGAACGGTAAAATAGCTGGTCCGCTAATCGTGTTTGGACACTTGATTCTTGAATCTTTCCTGATTCTATTGTTTTTCTGGGGGTTGAAGCCTCTTTTAGAAAGCGCGCATGCCACATTTTTCGTGGGGATTTTGGGTAGTGTTTTGTTGATGTTGATGGGCTTACGTATATTGAGAGATGCTTTACACCTAAAAGTTGGCGGCAAAGACGATATGTTGTCCTCGAATTCCAGATCGTTTGAAACAAAAGCAAAATACTTTTCACACAACTTGATTGTTTCCGGAATTTTGAGCAGTGGATCAAATCCATATTTCTTTCTCTGGTGGCTGGGTAATGGTTACCCCTTACTGCTGGGGAGCATCTCTATAGCTGGGACATTAGGATTTTTGGCGTTTCTGATTGGTCATGCATCAGCGGATTTCCTATGGTTTAGTTTTGTGAGCTATTCCATTCATAAAGGCAGGGCTTTTTTGAAGCGAAAGATTTTACAAGCAATACTTTTATGTAGCGGAATTTTCCTCATATCATTTGCTGTCTACCTACCGCTATCTTTAATATACTCTTAAGCATTTAATATGCTCACTAATGCGTCCATATGGATTTAAGCAAAATGCTTTTACTATTGTCCACACTATTTTTCGGCTGAGTTAAAGATGAGCGGTTAACGATGGATTCAATCATCGAACAAACAGGGGAAATAGAGGAGCCAGCATACGATAATGTATTTGATTTGCTAGCCCGTCCCATACGGAAATTAATCAAGGAGAAGGGTTTTGTACGTCCAACAGAACCTCAATCAAAAGTTATACCGAAAATTCTCGAGGGTAAAAACGTTCTTTTAATATCGCCAACCGCCAGCGGAAAAACAGAGGCGGCTGTACTGCCAATCTTCAACATGCTCATTCAAATGCCTAGAAGCGAGCCTGGAATAAAGGTTCTCTACATTACCCCCCTAAGAGCCCTAAATCGCGATATGCTGGAGCGTCTAGAGTGGTGGTGCAACAACCTAGACATTAAATTGGCTGTTAGACATGGAGACACGGATCCCAGCGAACGTTCGAGGCAGGCTAGAAGCCCCCCAGACATGTTGATCACAACCCCCGAAACCCTCCAGTCAATTTTATCTGGCTGGATTATGCGCCGCCACCTCCAATCCGTAAGATGGGTTGTTGTCGATGAGGTTCATGAATTGGCGGACAGTAAACGTGGCAGCCAATTGGCTTTAGCGCTTGAAAGATTACGCTCCATAACCCGCAAAGACTTCCAAACAATCGGGCTTTCAGCAACTATAGGCACTCCGGAAAAAGTTGCGCAGTTTCTTGTTGGAAATAATCGGCCAGTTGAAATAGTGAGGGTGCCGGTCGCAAGGATGATGAGGCTGAAAATAATATATCCTCAACCCGAGGAGGTTGATGAGGAGCTTGCAGCAAAATTGTTTACCCATCCAGAGGTTGCGGCAAGACTCCGCGTAATGCGCGAATTTATTGAAAAGCATAATTCAGTTCTCTTATTCACCAATACGCGTACAATTTCAGAGGTTTTAGCAAGCAGATTTAGAATATGGGATGTTAATTTTCCAATTTCAATTCATCATGGTTCTTTAGCCAAACCATCTAGAATTGCTGCTGAGAGGGGGCTTAAGGAAGGAGAATTGCGCGGCTTAGTTTGCACCAGTAGCTTAGAGCTTGGGATAGATGTTGGTAGAGTGGATTTAGTCATTCAGTATATGAGTCCAAGACAGGTTACGCGGTTAATCCAACGGGTTGGTAGAAGCGGTCACAGAATAGGGCGAATCGCAAAGGGGATAATTATAACCATGGATTCAGACGACACGTTGGAAGCAATGGTGATAGGGAGAAAAGCATACAAAGAAGAGCTAGAACCAGTGGAGATTCCTGAAAAGCCTCTAGATGTTTTAAATCATCAAATAGCGGCTCTCCTGCTTAAGAGAAGGCGGCTTACAATAGATGAAATCTATGAACTTTATAGAAACGCCTATCCCTACAGGAACTTAACAATTGATGAGGTAAAACGGATTCTAGAATATATGCATAATAGGTTTCCAAGACTAGCATGGGTTTCCTTTGAAGACGGCGTAATCCTGAAGCCTCGTAGAACAAAGGCTCTCTACGAATATTTCTTCGAAAATCTCTCAATGATACCGGATGAAAAACATTATCTCGTTATAGATAGAGACACAGATGCCGCTGTAGGACTTCTAGACGAGGCGTTCGTAGCAGAGTATGGTAAACCCGGCGTGAAATTCATTATTCGCGGAAGCCCATGGAAAATCGTGAACGTAAGCGCGGACAGAATATATGTGAAATCCATTGATGATCCAACGGGCGCCATACCAAGCTGGGTTGGAGAGGAGATACCGGTTCCCTTCGAAGTTGCTCAGGAAGTCGGCGCCATAAGAAGATTTGTTGAAGAAAAAATGAAAGCGGGATTAAGTCGAGAGGAAATTGTAAGGGAACTTGCTGAAAGATATCCGGCTGAAGAAAAAACGATTAAAGAAGCCCTAAAGGAAATTTTTGAACACATCGAAATGGGCTATCCTGCTCCAACAGATAAGCGAATAACGGTTGAAGAGTGGGAAGACTTCATAATATTGCAATGCAGTTTCGGTTCATTAACCAATAGGGCTCTCGCCCAAATTCTCGGCCACATCCTGTCGGAGCGGACTGGATACTCTATAGTTGTTCAGCATGATCCCTACAGAATATTTATACAAACCATGGGTGAAATCAAGACCGAAGACCTTATGGAAATACTTTTAGGTTTAAAAGATTCTGATAAAGAGGCCATTAAAGACGCTCTTACAAGAGCTGTTGTTAAAACAGGAATATTCAAAAGACGTTTAATACATGTTGCCAGGCGTTTCGGAGCCATAAAGAAGTGGGTTGACTTTGGAAGCGTTAGCCTAAGAAATCTGATCAAAAGTTTTGAGGATACAGTAATCTATGAGGAGGCTCTAAAGGAAGTATTTACAAAAGACTTGGATCTCAAAAATCTGGTTAATGTTCTTAGCATGATGGGGCGCGGCGAAATAGAAATTGTTAAAATTGAAACGGATGGTGAGGCAAGTCCAATAGCCCGGATTGGTATAGAACGCGTGAGTATGAAGACGGATCTCATACCGCCAGAAAAAATGCGTAGAATTTTAATAGAATCCGCTAAAGCTAGGCTTTTAAACGAGACGAGAACGTTTATCTGCACAGACTGCTGGGATTACTTAGAAATGATAAGGCTTAAGGATCTGCCAAATCGCCCGCTATGTCCAAAATGTGGTTCACCGAACCTAGGTATGCTTGGTGTCGAAGACTATGATGCATATCCGCTTGTAGAGAAGAAAAATGAGAGATTGACTAAAAGCGAAAGATATCTCAGAGAACAGGCGCTTGAAACAGCTAAGCTAATTTCAAAGTATGGTAAGGCTGCGGCGATAGCTCTTTCAGGCAAGAGACTTAGAGTAAGTGATGTTAAGTCCATATTGGCTAGGGAAAGCAAGCTTACCGACGCGTTTTTTGAGATGATAATGGAGGCTGAACGGGAGTCGCTTAAAAGAAGATTTTGGTGAAACATGCCCCAATTTAGCCTTAAGGAGCGTAAGGTAAAAATAACTCTTCGAGAATTAAATGAAAAAATGAGAAGAGGTGATTTCATTTGTTGATATCTCCTTTCGTTGCTTCTCCAGAATCAGTTATAAGAAGACTTTTAACGATGGCTGAACTGAAGCCAGGTGAAATATTTGTTGATTTGGGGGCAGGTGACGGTAGACCCGTGATAATCGCTGCAAAAGAGTTTGGGGCAATAGCCATTGGCATAGAGATAAGAGAAGACCTAGCGAAGCGAGCCATGAAAAAAGTTATGGAACTAGGTCTGCAAGATAGGGTTAAAATCATTAATGATGATCTTTTCAATGTTGATATAAGTGCAGCTGATGTTGTCTACCTTTATCTCACCACGACCGCCAATGAGAAAGTTAGACCTAAATTAGAAACCGAGCTTAAGAGAGGGGCGAGAGTTGTATCCCACGATTATGAGATAATTGGATGGAAGCCAGTTAAAGTTGAAAAATTCTGTGAAAACCGTATGTTAGGTTTCCCAACACATACACTTTACCTTTACAGAAGATGATGATGCAAAAACTATACTTAACTTCCTAAAGTTTTGTTCATTCCCATTTTTATAGGCAGTACCATGATTTTTGTTTTAAATCGCTGAAAAAATTTTATTAAGGGGCTTTAAATCCAAATTTTTAAGTCTAAAAAGGAATCGTTTTAGGTGTCATGAATGGTCTTTGTTCCATGGAGATACGTGAACTCTTGGAGCTGTAATGGATGCGGTATATGTTGCAGAGAATATCAAGTAGTATTAACTTTCCATGAATGGTTGAAAATATCTAAAACTTATGGCGTCGGCGTAACGCGATCTGGATTAAACAAGTTTTATTTGGCTAAAAGAAGTGACGGTTCATGCGTTTTCCTATATAGGGCTCCAAATGGAAAATATTTATGTGCAATACAAAATAATAAGCCGCTTGCATGCAAACTCTGGCCGTTCAAAATACATAACCAGCCAAAGTATGGCAGAGAAAAAGAAGCATTGTTTAGGTATCGTGGACAAGATTTCTTTGTATATGTTGATCCATTCTGCCCTGGGATACGTTGGGGAACTCCCTCAAGCAACTTGATTTATAATGTGATACCGGAGCTTATAGAAATAGCCTTAGGTTTTAGGCGAAACCAATTTTATTCGACAATGCATGTGACGCCAACCTTCTATATAGTTAGAACAAGTAGGATTCGTAAAATAATATAAATAAGGGAGATTGTGGGGCTTATCTAATAGCAGGATACTTTACTAAAGAATCTTTGTCTTCGGGTTAAAACTTTTCCTCTAGTGACTTCAAATTTTCCGATGAGCCTTATGTCTTCAGAGGAGCCGCCCACCATAACCTCATATATGCCCGGCTCAACCACAAGCCTCATGTATCGGTCATAGAAAGCAAGCTGATCCATATACAATGTAAATACAACTTTTCTCTTCTCCCCGGGCTCCAAAGCTATTCTCTTGAAACCCTTAAGTTCCTTAACGGGTCTAGTGACGGAAGCCACTGGATCATGAATATATAGTTGCACAACCTCATCACCCCTCATTTCGCCGACGTTCTCAACGTAAAATTTGACTTTGACTTCTCCGGACGGATCGACTTTCTCCGGCTCTATTTCAAGCGAGGAATATTCAAATCTCGTGTAGCTTAATCCATGTCCAAATGGAAATAGTGGTTCAGCATCCATGAAAACATAATTTTTGAATGATGAGGGTCTTCTACTGTAGTAGATTGGTATTTGCCCCACATCTTTCGGAATCGTTATCGGCAGTTTGCCTCCAGGATTATAGTCGCCGAAAAGGGCATCTGCCACAGCATTTCCTCCCTCCTCTCCCGGAAACCATGCCTCGATAACTGCCGACGCCTTTTCAATCAGCCGTCCTATCGATAATGGCCTACCGTTAACAAGCACCATTATCAGGGGTTTACCAACCCTACATAACTCTTCAATGAGCTCTTCCTGAACCCCTGGAAGCGAGAGGCTTGCTCGATCTCTTCCCTCACCGGTTACAGCCGGTAAACGGAATATTCCTGATCTTTCTCCCACCACAGCTATGATGACATCAGATTTGGAGGCTGCTTCAACAGCCTCTTTAAATCCCTCTTTAGAGGACTCATTGATTCCGCATCCCTCGGCAAAGTATACTCTTGTTTTAGGCGAAACTTTACTTTTAATTGCCTCTAATATGCTAACTATTCTGATGCCGTCTTCTTTCTGGTTTAGATGTAGCGTGTAGCTATAGTCGCCCAGTAGTCCCCTAGTCGTATTGGCGTTTGGCCCAATAACCGCTATTGCATCTAAATCCTTCCTCAACGGCAGAACACCATTGTTTTTAAGAAGAACTAGGGATTCCCTTGCAGCTCTAAGAGCCAGCGTCCTGTCTTCCCGTGTATCGAGGATTCCAGAGACATTCTCGACATTAACGTATGGATTATCAAATAATCCCAAGAGAAACTTAGCCCTCAAAATTCTGGAAACAGCTTCATTTATGGTTGCCTCGGAGACCATGCCTTCTTTAACGGCGTTAAATAGAGGTTCACCATAACATTTAACCCTTGGCAATTCTACATCCACGCCGGCTTCTAGGGCTTGTACTGCAGCCTCCTTCTCGTCCGCTGCAACGTGATGAAAGATCTTAAGCCTCTCTATTGAACCATAATCTGAAACAACATATCCCTCAAAACCCCACTCAAATCTCAGGATTTCTGTCAGCAAATCCCTAGAAGCCGCGCATGGAACGCCGTCTATGTCATGATAAGCGTTCATCAGGGAATATGCTCCAGCCACTCTGACAGCGGCCTCAAAGGGGAATAGAAAAACCTCCCTAAACTCCCTCGGTGAAACATGTACTGGCGCACAGTTTCTTCCACCCTCAGGGAAACCATGTGCAGCAAAATGCTTCGGCGTGGCTATTATTCCAGATGAGAGATCGTCTCCCTGAAGCCCCCTTATGTACGCCACGCCCATGCTGGCCACCAAATACTGATCTTCACCATAGGTTTCCTCGGTTCTACCCCACCTAGGATCCCTAACGACGTCGAGAACTGGAGCCAACCCCTGATGGGCTCCTAGAGCCCTCATCTGCCTTCTAATGACCTCCGCAATGCTCTGAACTAAATCAGGATTCCAGGTGCTTGCTAATCCTATGGCCTGCGGAAACGTTGTTGCACCATAGGCCATGAAACCGCTTAGGCATTCCTCATGAATTATGGCTGGTATGCCAAGCCTCGTCTCCTCCACCAGGAACCTTTGAATTTCATTTGCCAATGCAGCTATTTGAACCGGATCTTTCGGGTTACCTCGGCCTCCGGCTAAGCGAGTAATCTGCCCAATCCCTCTACCAATTAACTCTCGAGCCTTCTCACGAGAAAATTTCCCATTCTCCAAAAGCTCAGAAGCCGGAATCGAGCCAAGCTGCGCAATCTTTTCCTCAATGCTCATTTTTTCAATCAATGCCTTAACCTTAAAATTCACGGAATCCGCATTCACAAAAAACGCCTCCATGTACACGATAATCTAAGCTGCTAAAAACTTTTGTCCTATGAAACGTAAAACTTTATAACGGGAACACAGAAATATTGATTGAAACCTCCTTACTTGGGCCGGTCGTCTAGCTTGGTTAGGACGTCTGCCTGACCGGACAACCCCTACCCCAGGAAGCGCAGAAAACACGTGTAGTGTCTGCAGGGTCGCCGGTTCAAGTCCGGCCCGGCCCACCA
>CAYNMB010000005.1:0-1445 GCA_964398235.1 uncultured Candidatus Bathyarchaeia archaeon
GTTCCGTCACTATTTTTGATTTCCATTAAGTGTTTTTTCATGTAATAGCAGTATGCAACAATTGCACTTATTACAGCGTCTCTCAAGTCTCTTATAGAAAGCAAGTTTGGATCCACATCCAACTTTATGTTTAACTTAGCCAATATCTCCTCAACGCTTTTCATGCTAGACGATTTCAAGGCGCTTTTAGGGTGAGTTTCAATGACTTTAATCCCTTTAGTTGAGAATATATTGCAAAGTTTCCAGGCTCTTTTTACGAGAATTCTCATGGCGCCCAGTGTGGGCGGCAAAACCCTATATCCCATTTTTATCGCTTTTCTATCAACATTTCTAAAAATGGGTTGAGGCGAAATTGGAGCGTCCATAGCGATTAGCTTAACATTGTCTTTCCATACTTCGGAAATTATTTCGGAGTCCTTGTAGAGGCACTTAATTTTCCAGATGCTCATTTCATTTAAATTTAGGGATGCATAGCCGCTACATCTTTTCGGATTAGCTGCCAGATCAAGTCCAGCTACGATTGGCACCCCACTAATCATTCAAACACCATTAAATTATTAACAATTCTTTGCTAAAATCTCTATTAGTTGCTGGAGGCAAGATGGGATGAAAATATTTATTGATTCGGCGGAGTTGGATGAAATCAAGAAGGCTTGTGAATGGGGGATAATTGATGGCGCAACAACGAATCCATCATTAATAAAAAAGGCTGTTGATAGAAGAGGTGGAAAAATATCGATGGAAGACTACATAATAGAAATTTTGAAAACCGTTCCAGGCCCTGTCAGCTTAGAGGTTATTGCTGTAAAAGCCGATGAAATGATTGAACAAGCTAGAACTCTATACAGAAAGTTTAGTCCATATGGTGAGGTGGTTATTAAGATTCCAATTAACCCAAGTTTGGGGGATGATGGATTAGATTTCGATGGATTAAAGGCGATTAGACAACTTAGCGGAGAAGGCATTCCAGTGAACTGCACATTGGTTATGACTCCTGAGCAAGCTCTTTTAGCAGCTAAGGCCGGAGCAGCTTACGTTAGCCCCTTTGCTGGCAGAATTGATGATTACATTAGAACTAAGATGGGAATAAAATTTGAGAAAGGCGATTACTTCAATTATGAACTTCTTGAAATCATAAGAGAATTTAGAATCTGCAAGTGTTTGGAAAACTTAAATTCAGCAGTTGAGGCGTATCAAAGCGGCGAACTTGCAAGAGTGATAAGTGAAACCACAGACAATGGGATCCTAAGCGGCGTAGATCTAGTTGCGAAAGTAGTTAAAATCCTCAGAAACTATGATTTTAAAACTCGGGTAATTGCATCAAGCATTAGGAACGCTAGGCAGGTCAGAGAAGTAGCTGAAGTAGGGGTCGACATAGCGACCTTACCCTTCAAAGTGATAGAGGAAATGGTTAAACATTATAAAACGTTAGAGGGCATGAAACG
>CAYNMB010000005.1:1545-4508 GCA_964398235.1 uncultured Candidatus Bathyarchaeia archaeon
TCAAAGTGATAGAGGAAATGGTTAAACATTATAAAACGTTAGAGGGCATGAAACGGTTTATGGCTGATGTTGTACCCCAATACGAGGAAATCTTTAAAAAATAATTTATGTCAAATCTCAGCCTCAGCGCTCAGAGACTAGGCTGAATCACCTATAATCAGAAATTTTGCCTAAAAATAAAAATGAGGGGGTTCCTTTAGCCTACGCAGTCACTGATTTCTGCGGCATCTGTCTTTGTCTTTTCCTAGCAAGCATACGCTCTAAATAGGGATATAGCTTTTCATTTTCAGCAATTATTCTATCTCGTCCAATTTCTTTCATTTTCTCAGTCATTTCACGCACCACCTGCGCAAACTTCAAGCCCTCAGCAGCCGATATGTATTCGACCCTAAACCTATCCGGAGTCAATCCAAGCTTCTCTAGAACCTTAGCTAGGGCCTGCATTCTCTGAGTCATCTTCCAGTTTCCATCAATGTAGTGGCAGTCGTATGGTAGGTGGCATGCGGCGACAAGAACCATTCCAGCGCCCCTCCTAAAGGCTTCTAGAACAAAGTCTCTGTCAACACGTCCAGAACACATGA
Source organism: uncultured Candidatus Bathyarchaeia archaeon (assembly GCA_964398235.1). Classification (GTDB taxonomy): domain Archaea; phylum Thermoproteota; class Bathyarchaeia; order Bathyarchaeales; family DTEX01; genus DTEX01. Next base: position 2,127 of record CAYNMB010000005.1, read on the forward strand.
CTCTTATGATCCTTATGTTTGGCGGATACTCGAATCTACTTGTTCCAGCCAAATCGGCTCCAGCATAAGAGCACCAGTTACAGCAGAAGGCTAGTATTTTATTCTCCGGATTGTTTTCTAGGGCGGCTTCAATCTGAGCAAATATCTGTGCATCGGTGAAATGCATTTGCGTAATAGCGTCGGCTGGACATTCAGCCACGCATGTTCCGCAACCATGACACATAGCCGCTATTACCTCTGCCGGTTTACCCGGTTCAACCCTTATTGCTCCATAGGGGCATTTGGTGGCGCATATACCGCACTTAACCCTAGTGTTTCTACATTTCTCGGGATCAACTACAGAGATTATGGGTTCAATCTTAACCGCTGGCTTAGATAATATAGTTGCAGCCCTAGCCGCCGCGCCGGATCCTTGGGCAACGCTATAGGGAATGTCTTTGGGTCCTTGACATGCTCCAGCCAAGAATATTCCGTCCACCGGCGTATCTAGGGGCTTAAGTTTTGGATGACTTTCCATAAAGAAGCCGTCTGTTCCTCTCGTCAAGTTTAGGATCCTTGCAACTTCCTCCGCGCTTTTACATGGTATTGCCGCCGTTGCTAGGACAACCATTTCAGCCTCAAGCTCTATAGGTTCGCCAAGCATCGTGTCCTCGGCGCGTATTATAAGGTTCTTTGTTTTTGGATCTTCAAAGATCCGTGAAACCCTTCCCCTGATGAAGATGACGCCCATTTCTCTAGCTCTCTGGTAAAATTCTTCATAGCCTTTAAATGGGCTACGGAGATCCATGTAGAAAACATAAACGTCAACGTCATCTCCATAATGCTCCTTCAATTGAATCGAATGCTTAAGCGTGTACATGCAACAGAAGTTTGAGCAGTAGGGATACTTGTTAACATCTCTTGAACCAACACATTGAATGAAGGCCACAACTTTAGGTCTTTTTCCATCCGATGTTCGAACAACATGCCCGCCAGTCGGTCCAGCAGCTAAAATAAGCCTCTCAAACTCTAGGCTCGTTATGACATTACTGTATTTTCCATATCCATAAATGTTTCCTTCCTCAGGCAGGTAAATATCGTAGCCAGTTGCAACTACTATTGCACCAACCTTCAATTCGATCTCTTCAGGTTGCTGATCAAAGTTTATTGCCTGCCGCGGACCGCATGCATCAACGCACTTATAGCATTCTATGCAGTAATCGCGGTTTATTCTATAAACTAATGGAACCGCTTGTGGAAATGGCACTGATATGGCTTTTCTGACGCCTAGGTTCATGTCCCATTCGTTGGGATACTCTATTGGACAGACGGGTGAACATTCGCCGCAACCAGTGCATTTATCCTCCAAAACATATCGCGGATTCTTTCTGATCTTAACCTTAAAATTGCCGATGTAGCCCTCAACGCTCAATAGATCCGCAAAGGAAATTATTTCAATATTCGGATGCCTAGAAACATCAACCATCTTTGGACCGAGAATACATATTGAGCAGTCTAATGTTGGGAAAGTTTTATCCAGCTGAGCCATATGTCCACCGATGCTCTCATTCTTCTCAAGCAAATATACTTTGAAGCCCATTTCAGCTAAATCTAGGGCGGCGCTTATTCCAGCGACGCCTCCACCAATAACGAGTGCGGCTGGCGTAACGGATACTTCTATTGGATCTAGAGGTCTAAGCAACCTTGCTTTCGCCACAGCCATTTTAACAATTTCCTTGGCTTTTTCAGTCGCTTCTTTAGGTGTGCTTGGATGACACCATGAGCAGTGCTCCCTAATATTTGCCATTTCAAATAGATAGGGATTTAATCCAGCCTCAGCAACGCATCTTCTAAAGGTTGGCTCATGCATCCTCGGAGAACATGCCGCAACAACAACCCGGTTAAGCTTATACTCTTTAATGGCTTTCTTAATTTCCTCTTGACCTGGATCTGAGCAGGTATATCTGTTGTCAATAGCGAAGACAACGTTTGGCAAAGTTTTCGCGTATTCAACCACTTCTTTAACGTCAACTACGCCAGCTATGTTTAATCCACAGTGGCAGACGAAAACTCCGATTCTTACATCATTATTTTCCAGATTCGCGCTCATTTATTAGCTCGCCCTCCTACATGAAGTCTTTTAACAGATTCGTAAGCCTTAGATACGGATTTACTACGAAGTTCTCTCGCCATATCTAATGTTGAGGTTAATCTCTCCAAAGCCTTATTCCAGGCGCCGGATTTAACTGGCGTGTGATATATTGTCGTACGCCTCAGCTCTATTGCTCCCTCAACTGGACAAGCAACCCTACATGCACCACAATAAACGCAGAAAAGATCGTTGACGCCAATTTTTCCATCGCTGGAAACGAAAAGTACGTTTGGTATGGGGCATGCGTCAAC
>CAYNMB010000005.1:4608-31043 GCA_964398235.1 uncultured Candidatus Bathyarchaeia archaeon
ATAAATTGGTGTTCACTTTGATCATTCCAGAAATCGTTTTTCTAACGTGTATTGCATCGTATGGGCATTTAATCTCGCATATCCTGCAGCCTGGACAATGCTCTCTATCAACTTCAACTTTGACCTTGCTTCCACCTTCCGAAGCTTCCCAGCTAACTTTAATTAGGTTAAGTGGGCATTCTTCCTCACATATTTTACAACCTGGCGGACACTTGCTCTCGTCAACTTCGACTTCATGAATTATTTTTGGGAAGCTTTCGCTTTCTATAACCGGAATAAAGTCTTCGCCATCGACTTTTAGCTTGATTGCTCCAAAAATGCATATTTCGCTACATATGCCGCAGAAGTTGCATTTATCCTCCAAAACTGTGATTGTGGCTCTTTCAGGCGGATTTTCGAGATCAGTAAACTCTGATGGTTTGACGGTTTTTATGGCTTCCTTGGGGCAGGCTGCTACACAGAGTTCGCATCCCACACATCTATTTCTGTCAACGGTGAGGGTGTAATGCTTCGTATATAGGATTCGCTCTAGAACAAATTTGTCTTTTCCCTCAGTCTTGAGAAGCTTTACAAGCAAAACTTCACCAGCCTCTATTAGATTTAGTTATCTAGGTTAAAATTTTAATAAATTCTTTACGCTAGGCTTTAGTTCGAAAACAATAATAAGCCTTTTTATAGTAGAAATATTGTTCAATTTAATCAATATGATTTAAAGGTGCACTACAATGCCAACCCAAATGAAAGTTGCAAAGGAAGGATATGAAACGGAGGAAATGCGAGTAGTTGCGCTGGAGGAAGGGGAGTCGCCGCAGACCATACGTAGGAGAGTTGCTGAAGGAACCGTCATTATTACACGCAATATTCGACGGGAAAATGTTCATCCAATAGGTATTGGCAAGGGCTTAAGAACAAAGGTTAACGCTAACATTGGCACAAGTCCAGACATATGTGACTTAAACCTAGAGATTGAAAAAGCTAAGGTTGCAATAAAATATGGTGCTGACACCATAATGGATCTAAGCACCGGCGGCAACCTAGACGATATTCGCAGGGCAATCCTGAAAGTAGTTAATGTTCCAGTAGGAACAGTTCCAATATATCAGGCGGCTATAGAGGCTGCTAGAAAAAAAGGTTCAATAGTTCATATGACTGAAGACGACATATTTAACACAATAGAGAAGCATGCTAAAGATGGCGTTGACTTTATGACCGTGCATTGCGGGGTCACAAAGAAGATAGTGGAGAAACTTGCAAAGCAACCACGTTTAATGGGAATCGTAAGTAGAGGCGGAACATTCCTAGCCGCATGGATTCTCCACAATGATGAAGAAAATCCATTATACAGAAACTACGACTATCTTTTAGAGATCGCTGCAAAATATGATTTTGCACTAAGCCTAGGCGACGGAATGAGGCCGGGCTGCATATTTGATTCGACAGACTACTTCCAGATAAGCGAGCTGCTAACGATAGGTGAGCTAGTTGAAAGAGCCAGAAATGCAAACGTTCAATCCATGGTTGAAGGGCCAGGACACTTACCTCTAAATCATGTTGAAGCAAACGTTAAGCTTGCGAAGGCAATTTGCAAGGAAGCTCCATTCTATGTTTTAGGCCCAGTTGTGACGGAAATAGCTCCAGGATACGATCACATAGTTGGTGCAATTGGAGGAGCAATAGCTGGCTTAGCTGGCGCAGACTTCCTATGCTATTTGACTCCAGCTGAACATCTCGCGTTACCATCACTAGAAGATGTGAAGGAGGGCGTCATAGCAACCAGAATTGCGGCTCACGCAGCTGACATAGCTAAGCTTGGAGCAAAAACATATGCTAGAGATTTAGAGATGGCTAAGGCTAGGGCTGAGCTAAACTGGAAAAAGCAAATAGAGATTTCAATAGATCCGGAGAAAGCTATGAAAATTCGTGGTAAAGCCAAGCTTAAGAGTCCGGAAACTTGTTCAATGTGCTCAGAATTTTGCGCCATAAAAATTTTAAAAGAGGCATTAAAAAGTCAATGCCTATAAATTGAATAAAAATCCTTCCTTGAATAGAATATATGCTGTTTAGAAGGTTAACTCATGCTTGAGTATGAATTATTTTCAAAAAAGGTTCCGGTAGTCATCTCTATTGCTGGAAGCGATTCTGGAGGGGGAGCTGGGATACAGGCTGATTTAAAAACCTTTGCGGCTCTAGGCGTTCATGGGGCAACAGCGATAACATGCATAACAGCCCAGAACACCTATTCAGTAACAGCTATTGAATGCGTTAAGCCAGACATGGTTAGGGAGCAGATTAGACAGGTGGCGGAAGACATGGGAATAGACGCTGGGAAAACTGGAATGCTTTACACGGGGGAGATCATAGAAGCCGTTGCCTCAGAGGTTTCAAGGTATGGTTTTCCGCTAGTGGTTGATCCAGTTATGGTGGCTAAATCCGGCGCACTGCTCTTAAAGCCTAAGGCCATGGAAGCCTTAAAGAAAAAGCTTTTTCCAATAACAACGGTTGTTACTCCGAACAAATTTGAAGCCGAGCATTTAATTGGGAGAAAGATTGAGGGGCTGGGGGATGCTAAGAAAGCCGCTAAGAAAATCAGTGAAATGGGGCCGGAAGCAGTTGTGGTTAAGGGGGGGCATCTAAAAACTGTAAAAGCCGTTGACGTGCTATATTATGATGGAAATTATAGAATTTTTGAGTCTGAAAGGCTAGATGTGAAGACAACCCATGGAACTGGATGCAGTTTTTCAGCGGCAATAGCCGCATTTCTAGCCAAGGGCGAAAATATACCTTCAGCGGTTGAAAAAGCGAAAAAAATTGTTACACAGGCGATAAAGTTTGGATTTAATATTGGAAGGGGAGCAGGACCGGTTAATCCAATGGCCTATTTATATAAGGAGGCTTTAAGATATCGCGTTTTGAAGCTGGTTGAGGAAGCAAGAACTATTCTTGAATCCTCACCCTATGTAGCTGTTCTAGCGCCCGAGGTGGGCATTAATGTGGCTATGGCGTTACCCTACGCTGAATATGAAAAAGATGTGGCGGCAATTCCCGGAAGACTTAGAAGAGTTTTTGATAGGGTTGAATCCTCCTCATCCCCAGATTTTGGTGCATCATCTCATTTAGCTCGATACTTGCTTGAAATTACAAAATATGATCCGAGAAAAAGATCCGCCGTCAATATTAGATTTTCAGAAGAACTACTAGAGATTTTGGAGAGAAGGGGGCTTACAATATCATTTTATGATAGGAGGGAAGAGCCGGAGAATGTTAAACGCATTGAAGGTATGACGATACCATGGGGCGTTAAAAGCGCTATTAAGAGGGTTGGTCGTGTTCCAGATGTGATATATCATAGGGGTGATGTTGGAAAAGAGCCTATGATAGTGTTGATTGGAGAGGATGCCGTCACCTTAGCCAAGCTGGTGGCTGAAATAGCGTTAGAGTATAGTCAGCTGGGAAAAAAGAGCGTTAGCAAATAGAATTCTATCCCAGCTTCCTACCGTATTTCTCAAATATCTCGACAACCTCTTCGATTGGAAGCTCATAGCAAGTGTTCCCATTTATTCCAACCATTGTCTCGGCTTTAAACAGAGCGTTTATCACTGCCTCTTCAGTAGCCTCAACAGCCGCCCTATATATTGGATTGAGATACCCCTCCCCTAGGCTTCTCCCCGCTCTCTTAGGGAGACTTTCTCTAAATTCCTCTAGGCTTACTTTACCCGTTGTGAAGGCTATGGTGAAATCTCCGCTTGTCACCCCTCCATAAGAACCTGTTCTCGCAACCCCTAACATTGCCCTCTTAGCAACCTTCCAAAGCTGACGTGAATTCAGCGCTAAATCCGTGGCGAGCACTATTATTATTGAACCTTCGATTCCCCCTAGCTGAGGTTTTGGAACCTTTAACTCTTTTCCCACAGGAACCCCGTTAATCATAAGGTCTTCTCTCCTTCCACAGTTTAGCTGCACAAGAACCCCTACGGTGGCTGGACCACAAGTCCTTGAAGAGGATCCTATCCCTCCCTTAAGACCATACCCTATCATTGGTGTTCCACCTCCCACATTCCCCTCTTCTACAGGGCCTCTTCCCTCAGCACTGCGGGCTTTATCTATTGCTGCGAAAACATGCTCCTTTCTCACGTGACGACCAAAAGAGTCATTTAGGAAGCTTCCATTGGTTTCTCCAACGACGGGGTTTAGGGTTCTAGGGGTTAAACCATAGCGTTCTCTAAAGTAGTCTAGAACCGCATTCGCCACAAGCCACGTGTTGAGAGTATCAGTTAGAAGGATTGGGGTTTCTATAACCCCCATATGCATGATTTGAGGCAGACCCGTTGCTTTTCCAAAGGCATTGAACATGTCAACTGCCGCCGTCACCTTCTCCTCATACGGGTTTCTCGGATGTGGAACTATCGCAGTTACTCCCACCCTAACCGGTCCCTCACCAATTTTTAGGGGTCCCTCTCCCCGTATTATGGTTGTATGGCCAACTCCCACTCCCTCAACATCAGTAATTGCATTAAATCTTCCCGGCTTCATAACCCCGATTTCTATTCCAATCTCCCTAGCTCTAGGCCGCCTACCCATGAAAATCCTCTTCTTAATCATGCTACAAAAATTAAATTAGAGGTTCTTTAGCTCTCGATTTGATAGGTTCCGGGCGGCAGTTCACGCAATTTTTCCTTTTCCTCCATAGCTTCTTCAGTCTCCTCTAAACCTTCTAACGCTTGATATATAATGCCTCCTTCAGCGTTTCTGGGTAATGGAATGTCGAGGAGATAGCATATGGTTGGAACTATATCAGTTGCATGTACAGTTCTCTTAAGTGTTACACCTTTCTTTAAGCCTGGCCCCGACATTATCAGAAGTCCTTTAAGGGAACCAACTCCATACTCGCATGTTGGAAGCTGACCGTGATGCTTGCCGTAGCTATCTTTAACAGCATACACCACGTCACCTATCCTTTCACCATATAGACCTAAAAGCCTAGCATCCTTCTTTTTAAGAGCCAATGCAACAGGTCTCTCTCCAGTTTTCGGATCAACATAGCTATATAGGCATTCAATGACTTTCTCCTGTATTTCCTCGTATTGGGAGGCGTCAACTATCCCATGCTCATATCGGTCTTTAAGGTTTATGTAAATCCATGGGCCATGGGCGGGTATTGCTAAAGATTTGTTAATGTCTATGGTGATTTTATCACCGACTTTTTTGAGAGTTAAAAGTCCGGCTTTAGCTAGGGGTTCTATTGGGGAAAATTCGTGTGCACGTGCTCGCGCTCCATGATCTGAAACCACTATTATTAATGAATTTTCGCCTGCAGCCTCAATTATTCTACCAACCGCCCTATCTATAACTTGGTAGGTTTCTATTTCTATTTTCTCGCAGAACTTAGCTTTCTCCTCCCCCTCATATTCCGGGCTTATAGGATCCCATTTTTCGGGGGGAATAGCATAATGGTACATCCAGTCTGGAGCATGCATATGCATGAACAATAGACTCCACTCCTTGTTTTTCATCAAGTATATGGCCGCTTCCGCCAAGTATTGATGCTCCATTTCAACAAGCTCTATGTAGGTTTCTTTATCGTACCAGCCCCACATAAAGCCGTCAAAAAATATGTGACTTGGAACAGCCAATGGATTTATTTCAGCTATTTCCCTAGAAAGCTCTTCAGGATGAGAGTATATTTCCAGATTACAGATCGGAGTTACTAGAAGACGAAGCTTTTTAGCGTCCCCGCTTAATTCCAAAAGTTTACATTTAAAAGCGCCTTTCTTAACTCCATCTTCTGTTTCAAATTCATCTATTATGGTTTTACTCCACTCACCGGGCGATAACTCTGCAAACACATCCTTCAAATTCTTTGACTTAGACAGCAAGACTTTACCATAGCCGCCCCCGCCAGCTCTCTTAATCAACATAAACCATTTTCTGGGCGATTTGACTCTAGAGAATTTTTCTCCAACTTCACCCGCCTTTCTACATACGCTATATTTAAGTTCAAGTTCGGCTTCAAGACACGAATCTGAAGGGCCTAATCCAACCCATCCAGAAGCTTCTTTTAAAATGATTTTAGTTGCAAAGGGCAGATCCTCAGTTGTGAAGAGCTGTCCATCAGATAAATCTGCTCGATATAGGATACCTCTTTCTCTATCCGTTCTCCATTCATTTAAAGCTAGCCCGGTACCTCCAATCTGATAGCCCATCTTTATTGTAGAAGGATAGCTACAGGGCCAGTTTATTATAATACTTCTCTTTCCAGCTCTTTCAGCGGCATCCCAAAGATATTCCGCCTTACATAGAGAAGTATTCCATGCTGACCTAGCTTTGTTAACTCTTTCACCGGGGATATGTACCCAAAAACCTGTTATTCCATGAGTCCCTATGTTAGCTCCCGTCGCTATTGTAGTCCAGTTTTCAGGCGTTACAGTAGGATACGGCACTAAATAATTTTCTGCATAAACACCGTTTTCTATAAGCCTTTTAAAAACTGGTAAAAGGCCTTGTTTGGCATATTCATAAATCCTATAGGCTATGGGGGCATCCAACCCAAGTATAACGGCTTTTTCAGGCTTAACTTTCCTATTAATAGACACCAATCTTCATCACCTTAATGATTATTTATTAGCTTTTAATTTTTAGCGCTAACGCATAACATCCAGCTAAAAGGAGATCAATTCAATGCGCTTTCTGGACTCGAATTGAACATAAAATATTTTATATCAATAAGCCTTGCATATAGTATGGAGATGCTTCCTTAGAGGCGAGATATTTATGAGAGAAGTTAAATGGAGCGAGGCTATTAGAAGAAAATATCCTGAACCTGTAGTACTGGTGGTTAGTTGCGACTTAAATGGTAAGCCTAATGTGATGCCCGCTGGATGGAGCATGGTTACCTCCGGCTCACCTCCCATGTTAGCGGTGAGTATAGGTCATACCCGATACACCTATGAGCTAATCAAGAAAACAAATGAATTTGTCCTCGTTTTCCCAAGCGAAAAAATGAAGGAACTCATAGATCCGCTAGGTTCTTGTTCAGGAAGAGATGTCGATAAATTTGCTGAATACAACATAGAGACAATTAAATCTAAATATGTGAAACCTCCATTGATGAAAGATTCCGTCGCCTGTTTTGAATGTAAGGTTGCGGGGGAACTAGTGACTGGAGACCACACCATATTTGCGGGGGAAGTTCTAGCATCCTACATTTCAGACAAGTACAAATATAGACTCTATAATTTTAGTGGAAAATACGAGACAATCCCATGGTAGCATTAACTACCAATTCATGAAAGAACAAACCGTCTGCAGAATCTAGAGGCATCGCAGTGTTTCATCAACTTCATTTTCTATTTTAACAGCTGTCTCAAGCTCCCTAAGATTTTTTATACCTACGGAAATCGCATGCACATAGGGGATTTTGAACACGTATGTTAGGGCTTCTTCAGCCTGCTTTGCAAGTTTTCCTCTGGCTAGAACCTTCATTAAATAAACTCCTTTTCCCGCGTTGTAAAGTTTTTTAATCGCCGAGTGCATAAGCTGTAAATCTCCATCTTTAATATTAAATCCCTTCATATTCAAAACTGCTAAAACAACTTCGATCTCCGGGATCTCGGCTAAGGCTGAGGCTACTCTAGCTGAGTGAGTTGAAACCCCAACCGCTCTTATAATACCTTTTCTTTTGCATTCTAAAAGGAAATTTAGCACATCTCTTCTTGCGTTAAAATCTTCAAGTGTATCAACTGCATGAAGCATAAAAATATCCAGATAATCTGTTTCAATCTCCCTTAATGCATCTTCCAGATCCCTCTTTGCCCCATCCACATTTCTGCTGTAGCTCTTACTCGTAATTACAACTTTACTTCGATCAAGCGTCTTGAGGGCTTCTCTAATCGCTGGATAAGAACCATAACTCTCTGAGGTGTCCCAAAAATTAACTCCAAGACTGAAACCCCTAAGCAGTATTTCTCGGCCTAATGAGGATCGGCCATAAATATCAGCGTAGTCCGTACCTATACAAAGCCTAGAAACCTTGAGCCCAGTGTTACCTAAAGTTACTATGCGCAACTTCAACTCCCCATGGTACAGCTCATTTAATTGTTTTGAAAAATATGATTCTCAGCTTCACTATTCCTACATTCCGACTTACCGCATAAAACCTTTTTCTTTTTCACGGCAACCCTAGTCTTTTAAGCGTTTCTTCTCTGGGAACCCCGTTTTCATCCCATCCTCTAGCCTCATAATATTCATCTAACATTGCATTGAGCTCCTCCAAGCTTATAATGTGTCCCAGAGTCCCTCCTTCGCTTAATTTCTCATTCATTATTCGGTATGGTAGAACATCATCTTTCCGCGTGATGCCGCACTTAACATTAAACATTCTTTTGACATTGTATATTCTTTCTCCAGCTTCCAGCAGCTCTTCTAGGGTTACATATATTCCGGTTGTAAGCGCATACAATCCCGGTATATGACCTGGCGGTATGCCAAGAAACTTACATATTATTAGTGACTCAAGAACCTCATGCCAATTCTGTACAATTGCCAAAACTTTCCCCTTACCTTTCGTTTCAAATCTGTTAAGGCGTTCATAGATTTTCAAGTCCGTCATTCTTTGTCCCTGTTCTATACGAAGAATTAAGCCTTGAAGGTGGCATGCTCCTCTGTTTGAAACAGCATACTGGAGTCCCATCCCCTTGAATGCTCTAGGATCATGCATCGGCATTTCAAGTCCTTTAACATGCATAGCAAATTTTTCACTCCCCTTGCCAATCTTTTCCGAAGCTCTTTTAACGCCTTCGGCTAAAATGTCTCCAAGCCCCTTTCTTTCACCTATAAACTCAATCATCTTAAGAATTGCCTCTGAATCACCCCACTTTAAATTCAATCCCATAGCATCTTGCGGCGTGATTACGCCCTTTTCAAAGCATTCCATTGCAAAGGCGATAGATACGCCGGTTGAAATGGTGTCTAAGCCGTAGTAATTGCACAAAGAATTTGCTTTAACTATTATATCTAGCCTCTCATTTAACAGAAGCGATCCCAAAGCAGTTAAGGTCTCATATTCTGGTCCTCTCTCAAGCTCGAGACCAGCATATGGGCCCTCATCAACCTTCACATATCTCCAGCAAGCTATCGGACAGTTCCAGCAGGCTCTTTTAGCCTTAACCATCACCGCGTTATAAGTTTCGCCGGAGATCATGTCAATTTTGTCCCATTTCCCAAGGCTGAAGTTTTTTATTGGAACATCCCCATACTCATAGAAAGACAGAAGTTCCCCGCTTGTTCCATAGGAGGCATATATTTGCGTTGTTGGAAAAGACATTATTTGGGGATATATTCTCTTTAGGATGCTACGGATTCTCTTCGGATCCTTCATCGGAATATCTTTCGTACCTTTTACAGCTATAGCCTTCAGCTTCTTTGAGCCCATCACGGCGCCCATGCCGCATCTTCCAGCAGCTCTTCCCCCATCGTTTATAATTGATGCGAATCTAACCAATTTTTCTCCAGCTGGACCTATACATGCAACCTTATATTCTTCGCCAAGCCGCTTTTTGATTGATTCCTCGGTTTCAGGACAGCCTTTACCCCAAAATTCATTGGCATCCTCAATCCTAACATCTTCATCATTAATTATCAAATAGACCGGTTTCTCGGATTCACCCTCAACTATTATACCGTCGTATCCAGCCCGCTTAAGCTCTCTAGCCCAGAAGCCAGATGAATGGGATTCGCCCCATGCATTTGTTAATGGAGATTTAGCGCACACCACATATCTTCCAGTACACGGCACTAGGGTTCCGGTTAGGGGTCCTGTCATGAAAACAAGCTTGTTCTCCGGATCCAGCGGCGGGGTCTCAGGTTTAACTTCATCATAGATTATTTTTGCCGCTAATCCAACGCCTCCAATAAATTTTCTTAAAACTTCACTTTCAAGCTTATTGACCCGTATTTCTTCTGAAGACAAGTCTACTCTTAAAATTCTACCCATATAGCCATACAATTTTATTCACCCGTCATATTAAACCCTTTAAACTTTGTAGAGTCTCTTTATCAGTTCCATATCTTCCTCAGGGATTAAGGGTATCTCTCTTTTGAATAGGCTTGCGACAAATTGCACTGTGGCGACTTCCTCTAAAGTTTCAACGATAGCTTCGGCTTCCAGGAGGTTGCTTCCCACGCCTACTACGCCGTGGTTCATCAGTATTAGGGCCCTTGCACCCTCTACATATTCGCCAATGAGCTTGGCTAGTTTATCCGTGCCCGGAAAAGCCCATGGAACAACTTTAACCCTCCTTAAAACAACGGCGGCCTCAATTGTTAGTGGCTGTATTTGGATTCCAGCTAATGCCAAGCCCGTTGCAATGGGATTATGACTATGAATAACAGCGTTTACATCCGCCCTCTTTCTATAAATCATTGCGTGAAAGGGGGTTTCAACAGAAGGCCTCAAGAAGCCTTCAATAACTTTGCCATTCAGATCTATTTTTATCAGATCTTCTGGAGTTAGCTCGCCCTTAAAAACCCCGCTTGGCGTTATCCAAAATTCGTTTGCTCCAGGTAATCTAGCGCTAATGTTTCCACCCAAAGCGGATATCAATCCCCTATCAAATAGTCTTTTCATAGTTTTACAGATTTCTTTTTTTAGCTCTTCCTCAAAACCTTCGGATAAGAAACTTGCCAATCTTTATCACCATATATCAAGGTTTTCCTCACTGATACCAGCACCATTAGAATATTAATAACCAGAAATAAGCTTTTTCTAAAATAAAATTGAGCGCCCGAGAAAAGATTTTATGTTACTATCCTTAAAGTGTATTATGCCCCAATGATTTGCGATGGACGGCCTGAATGATGATGAGCCATTGCAGATATGAGGGGTTAAAAATAAATCCTTAATATCAAGATGCAGGATTGTTGCAGGGTTTTTGAAATTCTTTAGAAAAGAATATTTCTGGCATATTACATACTATTTTTGAGGTTTGATGAAAAAAGAAGCTTCTGAAACAGAGGTTCTCGAGAATGTTTGTAAGGAGATTAGAAAGAAGGGAAAGATAACTGGTGAGGATTTAGACATCTTAATAATGGTTTTTGGCGCACGCTTTCGAAAGGCTTGGGATGCTGTAAAAAACCGTAGAGTTAAGAAATATGTTTTCAAACCAAGCGGAAGGGTGGTTTGGATAGTTGTGGGTAGAGAAAGAGATTATCTGGTTTTACCCGATGCCGTTTTCTGTTCATGCGATGATTTTTACTTTAATATTATGAGCAAGAAAGCTTGCTTATGCTATCATCTGATTGGACAGAAGATCGCCGAGTCGCTTGGTTGGTATGATGAAATAGAGGAGGAAGACGACATGTATGACATCTTAATGAGGGAATGGAAGAAAGCAATAACTTAAATATCTCCTTTCACAAATTCTTGGGGAGGTTGATTCCTATGAGCGTGGGAGAATATTTCGATATTCTCGGAAGCGTTCTTTTGGTGTTGGCTTTCGTAGCTTTCATGCTTATTTTCCTATATCTTGTTTATGGCGAAGAGGAAAGAAAGACTTAATTTTTCAGTATTCTATTCCCCTCCTAGCTTGAACTCCCCTTCTCCAAGGATGTTTTATCTCACGCATTTCAGTAACCAAGTCTGCTCTTTCAATAAGCTCTTTAGGCGCGTTTCTGCCAGTCAAAACAACGGTTGTGGACTCAGGTATGTTGGTTAGAAGATCGAGCACATCATTTAATTCAATTAGTCCTATCGAAACGGCGAGATTTATTTCATCTAGGATTAAAAGGCGAGGTTTCATCTTTAAGGCTTTTTTAGCGAATTCAAGACCTCTTCTAGCCAATTTATAGTCGATTGGATCCGGATTTTTAAGATCTATGAATTCGCTTCGTCCAAATTGGTGGATTTGATAGTTTGGCGCCAGCCTTCTTTTAATTTTGTATTCTCCTATATCTTTCCGTCCTTTCATGAATTGGATTATTATGACTTTATATCCATGTCCAATCGCCCTCAATGCTAAACCAAAAGCTGTAATAGATTTGCCCTCTCCATCACCCGTATAGAGGTGTATAAAACCCATTTAAACATCACCAAAACGTTAATCATAAGAAATCTATTGCTTGATTTCACATTTAAGAATTTAAAAGTTAAGGTGTCAATAATCCTAAAAAGAGTTTTATACGTTTCATAATAAAATCATAGTGATTAGCAGATTACATGGAGAGGGATTATAAATGGAAGTATTCAACGTGATATCGAATAGGAGAAGCATTAGAAAATATAGAAAGGAGCCAATATCAGACGAAGTCCTAGAAAGAATTTTAGAGGCTGGTAGACTTGCACCTTCAGCTGGCAATAGGCAACCTTGGTACTTTATAGTGGTGAAGGATGAGGAGGTTAAAAGTAGGCTCGTAGAGGCTTGCAGGGGACAAAAATTTGTTGGAGAGGCTGGAGCAGTAATCGCAATCCTAGGCGATCCAAACGCTTCAAGATGGTATAAACAGGATCCATTTATACCCGCAAGTTTCATGACCCTAGAGGCTCATGAAGAAGGACTTGGAGTATGCTGGATAGGAGCTTTTGAAGAGGAGAAGGTTAAGCAAGTTCTAAATGTTCCAGAAAATCTGTCCGTAATAATATTGTTGACGATTGGGTATCCTGATGAAAAACCGGCGCCTAAACCGAGAAAACCTAGGGAACAATTGTTCTTCTTAGATGAGTATGGGAAAGCTTATCCATTTCAAACGATGAAGTAGGTCTTTTTCGGAGGCAATGGGTTTGGATATCGTTGACGCCCCACAGATAACTGATAACTTTATTATGAAACTTTATAGGCGGATAAAACCTTCCCTGGCGTTCAAGGCCTCAACTAGGGAAGAGTTTGAAGAATGGAAGAAGGCTTTGAAAAGTAAAATCAAGGAGCTTCTAGGAGAATTTCCGGAGCCAGCGCCATTAAATCCCCAACTCTTATCAACAGAGGAAACGGATGCTTTCATTAGGGAAAAGTGGCTGATACAGTCTGAGGAAGACTGCTTTGTTCCACTTTACTTGCTGATACCAAAAGATAAGAAAGGAAAGAAACCAGCAATACTATGTTGCCACGGGCATGGACCCTACGGCAAGGATCCGGTCGCGGGAGTTCATTTCAATGACCCAGAGAGGAAGGCGAACATTCTTCGAAGTAATTATAATTATGGAGAGCAGATGGCTAGAGCTGGCTTTGTCACTATTGCACCAGATTGGCGAAGTTTTGGCGAACGCATAGCCTACCGTAATCCATATCCGGGAAGAGACATATGTAATGTTCACTTTATTCAACACTTGATCCTAGGTAGAACGTTGCTTGGATCAAATATTTTTGATGGAATGCGAGTAATAGACTTCCTTCTCACAAGAAAAGAGGTTGATCCTGAAAGAATTGGATGCATGGGGCTTTCCTTCGGGGGGACGATGACAACTTATCTCGCATTGCTTGATGATAGAATTAAGGCGGCTGACATAATATGCTATGCGACAACTACGGAGCATTACGCGATTTCTAGACCAAACTTCTGCGGTTCACAGTTGGTTCCATACCTCTATAAGTATGCTGATGTCCCAGACGTCATTGCCGCCATAGCGCCTAAACCACTCCTAATTGAAAGCGGGGCTTCTGACACATGTTTCTGGATACATTCAGCAGTGAAAGCTCATGAAACAATTAGAAAAGCCTATGAAGTAAGCGGGCATCCAGAAAACTTATGGATTGAAGTTTTCCCCGGTCCACATGGTTTTTCTGGACGAAAGGCCTTCGCCTTCTTCAAAAGGTTCCTTATGGAAAAAGGATAGGAAACATCCCATTTTTATCTTTTATTTCTAAACCGTGCTTCTAAAAACGCCAAACATTTTCTACAGAATCTAGGTTGCTTAGTGTCAGTCATGCCTATGTGAAGCGAAAAATGCATGACACATAACGGATTTGAGCAGTGGGTTAAACCGCAGGTATGTCCTATTTCATGTATAGCTTCCTTGATAGCTCTCTCTATGAAGAGATTTCTATTGGGCTTATCGCCATAAAATTCCGGTCTAAGCCTATAAAGCGAGATTATTGCGGCTTTACCGGGACATTGGGCTTCGCCAAAAATGAAGTTCATTTTTGGAACGTAAATATCAACATCCGTCACGCCTAGAAGAATGCATGGTCTTCCACTTTCATATTCGATTTTTGACGCATGCTTAAATACTTCCTTTAACAGTAGCTCAGATCTATACTGTTTTCTCAGCGGATTATAGGCTTCTTTGGGCAATTGCAGAAAATCCTCTCTAACTTTGCAAATAAAATCGGGAAAAGCCTCTTCTATGCCTTTTCGAATAAGTTCTAGAATATTTTTCTCCACATCGCCAATCCGAACTATATAAATATCCATATTAAACCCATCTTATATTACAAACGTATCTCCAGGATTTGGCGCTAATGCTTCTAATCCAACTTCCTTTTTAATCCACTTTGCAAACTTCTGACAGTTTCCTTCAGCCCCATGAATAGTATAAACTGTAGGCCTACCTTTAATGCCTTTAACAGTTTCCTTCAGCTCCTTTGCTCCACAGTGAGATGAAAAATCGAAGAATTCAACCCTAGCCTTAACTTTACGAACCTTGCCATCTATAACGCATCTACCAGTCTCTATCAATTCTCGTCCTGGAGTTCCAGGGATCTGAAAACCAACTAGAAATATAGCGTTTCTAGACTTTTTTCCAACCCTCTGAATATAATAAACCGCGGGACCACCCTTCAACATGCCAGCTGGCGCTATTATGACGCTTGGTTTTTTAGACGCTCTCTTTCTATCTCTCCAATCTTCAATCCAATCAGCCATATGCATAGCATCCATGAAAAGTTCAGGGTCTTTTATAAATTCCAGATGATTCATCATTATTCTGCTAGCTTCACGCGCCATGCCATCCATGAAAACTGGATATTCAAAGTGATAGGCTGCTAGGATACATGCAATTTCCTGCGCTCGTCCAACACTAAATGCTGGAACAAGAACTGTTCCACCAGATTCAACAACATCCGTAACCTCTTCAATAAATTTTTTCTCTAGAATTCTTCGTTCAGTATGATCTTCATCAGCATATGTGCTCTCTATTATCACGGCATCAAGTTCACCGCAATCAAATTTTGCTCCATGAAGCAATCTTGTTTCTATAGTGTTGAAGTCACTTGTGTACAGAAGCCTTTTTCCTTCGGCTTCTACAAGTACGGAAGCCCCGCCTGGGATGTGTCCAGAGTCAAGCAACATGAATTTTATGTCGCCCACAGTTATCTCTTCACCATAATTAATGCTCACGTAGTTTCTGATCATGGAGTTGAGTTCTATGTATTCGAAGGGCAAATAGTAGCTTGAAAGATGAATAAAGTCTTTTATCAGTAGGCTCGATAGGTCTAAGGTGAGTTTGGTTCCATAAACCTTTTTTTGTTCACTTATATGAAATATTGGAACTGCTCCGGAGTGATCTAAATGGCTATGGGTTACAACTATGGCATCAACCTCTTTCGGAGGAATATGCATTGGAAAACCCGGTGCATGATTAAGCATAACTCCATAGTCAAGTAAGATTTGAGCCTTACTGGTTTTTACAGCTATTGCCGCTCTACCAACCTCTCTTGCAGCACCTAAAATCTTAATTTCCAATTAGCCTCTCTCACCATTAATCTGCCATGATTCTTACATTTTATTTCTAACTTTCTAAATTAATGTAAAAGTTTCTATATTAATCTTTTCAATTTTTTACTAGCCGATATTGAATGGAGAAACGTCCAACATTTAGGGACAAGCTCTCAACTTTAACTCTTTTTTCTGAAAGATCTTGGACGCATATTTCAGCCACGTTTTCGCTCCATTCATCTTCCTCCGTTAAGAAGAGGATAATTTTGTAGGGTGATCTGCTTACATATTCAGCGATCTGCTGGGCGACATGTCTCATAGATTCGATGTCCGGCGGATACGCGTATTCATATTGATAGAGGGGATATGTTTCAGATAGCTCAACCGGTATAATTCCGAAAGGAGGAGAATAAAAACACACATGAATAACGCTTCGATCTAAGCCAAGCCTTTTACAAACCATGGAGACTATCTTTTTATAGAACCTTCGTCTTCGAGTAGCCTTCGTTTTAGTATCAGGTATTAGAACCAGGATTTCAGTCCCTTCAGGCGGAGCATATCTTTCCCTCAATCTATTAATATGTCGAGTTACTTCAGGCCTATTTAATCCAAGCGAACTGAAAAAGAAAAGCCCCTTTCTCTTTACTTGGGGACTATACTTTTCAATACATTCTCTATATTTTTTCAGGTTTTTTAATGTTTGGAGAAGCGATGGATGAGAGTGCGCTTTCATTTCTACATATTCCCAGAGCCTTCCCTCACATATGGCTTGTTTAACTCTTCTAATCTCTGAAAAACAAACATAGAGATTATGTTTACTCAAATTTTTCTCCCGTTCCTCTTTCGGCATCTCCATAAGCTCTTTTGGACTATATTTGACGCAAATAGGGCATGAACAAGGCAAATACTCAAGATCTTTTAGACGAATGGTTCCATGATCAGTTAAGTAGCGATCATCTCTGGCAAACAGGGAGTAGGCCGCTGAGTCGAAAAGATCGCATCCAAGAGCGATTATCAGAGGGAAAATAAGAGGATGCCCGGCTCCGAAGAGATGGAATGGACGGTTTATCGGCACATTCATTTTTGCGGCGAAAATCATGTCGACAAGCGTTGTGAATAAATATTGTTCCATAATTGGCGTTGGACTACCTAGGGCGTGGATATGGAATGGAAGTTTCCCAACTTCCTTTGCTGAAGTAGCTACGAGATCAAGATAGCGTCCACCCTGGATTGGTCCAACCCAGCATATGTCCTCACGTCTTTTAATTTTTTCCAGTTCTTTGGCTCTTCTTAGTGTTTCATTAACCGTATATTCCGCGTAATCTCGCGTGACCTTCCAGCCAGTAGGCACATCAAGAATTGTTGCAATGTCCGTGTTTATCTCTTCCTGGTATCGGATGATTTCCTCATTGCTTGTTTCAATGTTTCCATAAATTAGGATTTGATAGGCGCCGGAGTCAGTCATCACTACGCCGGGAAAATCGAGTATTTTATGTATTCCTTTTTCTTTTGCTTCCTCGCCGAAATGTTTTCTTACAATATATGCATTCGTTATCAAAGCCTTGCAACCAAAATTTTCCCAAAGTTCCCTTGGAGACACTGTTTCCTTGATGGGATTTATTACTGGAAGAAAGGTTGGGGTCTCCATTACCCCGCTCTTCGTTTTAAGCCTTCCGATTCTTGCCAGGAGATCTTTTTCACGTATTTCAAACTCGCTCATAGTTTTAAGCACACCATCTCTATAGCAGAGTCCAGTCAAACCATGCTTCAACTTAGAGATAAAAACTATGAAGTATTAAAGTATACTTCACGCTTAATGAGGTTTTTACCGATAAGGTTAAAAGGGAGATTCATAAACGTTTAAAGAGTCATGGATAGGAGTAGTAAAAAAGAAAAATTGAGTTCGCAAGAGAAAGTTGTTATAGCTGACTCATCTAATTTTCAGTTCCACGCGGCCTATTTAGCCTATTTAGAGGCTTATAACAAAACTACGGATTCGGAGGCTAAAAAATATTTAAATCAGAACATAATTGCTCTTCAACGAAACGAAATCGATTATCGAACATTTTATAGAAACATAAATCAATATCGCTCTATTGATAGGGCTCAATGTCAATCTAAATCGAGTATAAGAACGCAAAGTAAAAGGGAATGGCACAATCGAATGCGGAAGATTGAAAGAGAGAAAAGATACGAAAAATAAATAGGGGCCTACAGCATAACACATTTGATTCTACCTTAACAAAAACCTTTTTTACTTAAGGTTTATTACTAAGCACTTCCATTTTTTTAAGGGTCAAAAGCGTCTGATGAATATGGAAACCGTAGCTAATATACAGCAGCTAGCGCCCCAAGACTCCCTAAATTGGATATTCCAAATAGTTTGGATATTAGTCTTCATGTTTATTTGGATTTATGGTCAACGTATTCAAACACTGTTGATGCTTAAGGAAATTGAGGGATCACTTTCTAAACTTAAGCTTATGAGAGATAAAGGGCGGGAAATTGCTATTTCTGCGATTAAGGAAATTGGCAAACCAAATGAAGATCCGGCTACTAGGGTTGACCGCTTACTGGAGCACGTGGCCATAGAGCCCGTAAGCCTTGATCCTACAGGCATAATTAGAAGGCTTGAACATATAATAGATGTTAGGGATTTTAGGCTGAAAGATGAGGTTAGGCAAATGGCGCCGCATGCCGATGAAAATCAAATAAATAATTTAACAAACGTATTAGAGGCGGCTTTAGCGTTAAATCATCTATACAAGATTGTTAGACACTACTATTTAATGGGGAAGAGAACCCTAAGCTTCTACATAATTCTGCAAACTCAGATGATACTTCCGCTTGTGATGAGAGAGAGTGAGGCATTCATAAACGCATTGAAAGCATTTGTGTCTGGACAGCCGATAGGTGACGGGGTTGGAGCGCTTGTTGCCGCGAGATTAATGTATGGTAAAGAGAAGAGGTTGATTGCCCCCGATACCATAATGAGTGAAGTGCAAATAGAGGGGCGGAAAGCATATGTAATAAAGGCTAAGGGTCCCGGCGGAAACGTCGGTAAACCCGGCGAAGCTATAAAGCAGATACTTGAAGAGGAGGAAGGGAAAATCTCATTAATTATAATTATTGATGCGGCTCAAAAGCTTGAGGGAGAAGAAACTGGCGAGATTGCTGAGGGCGTGGGCGTCGCTATAGGTGGGCCGGGAGTTGATAAATATAAGGTTGAGGAAGTGGCAACCAAGTATAAAGTTCCATTAAGCGCCGTGCTTATAAAAGAGGGTATAGAAGATGTTATTTCTACAATGAGGAAGGAGATAGTAGATAGTGTTGAGGAGGCTATAGAGAGAATTAAGAGGATTATCCGCGAAAATACTAGGGAAGGGGAGAAGGTTATAATTGCGGGAGTGGGGAACACTATAGGAATTGCACAGTAAATTGGTGATTTAAATATGAGTGAAATGAAAGTGAAAAGGGCGCCAACATTTTTTATTGCCATCGTCATCATAATACTTGCCATGTCCTTAACCGCTCTTTTACTATCAATAGATTCTTATATAAGGCATGGGAAAATCGATATTATAAACATGGTTTTCAGCATTAGCGCAGTTTTCCTAGCCGCATACATGTTTTTACAAATGAGAAGAAAAATCAATATTAGCATTAAACCACCTAGAGTCTTAACTCTAATCCAATGCTTGAAATGCGATTATAGGGATATGAGAGAATTTGAGAAGGGGGATTACATATTAAAGGAGATCGGCCCATGTCCAAAATGTAGTGGAACACTCGTTATATATTCGATTTTCAGAGAGAGTGTGGATAAAAAGAGATGAAAAGACAGTTAAGTTAATACTATGACTTCTTTCTCATCTACATAAACCGTATGTTCAGCTTGGGCAACTGGTTTTAAAGTGGCTTCAATAAGAATTGGATAACCCATTATGCATCTTGACGACAAAAGCGTCATGAAAGACTGCTTGTATGCATCCTCCGAACCGAATCTTCTTTTTAGCCACCTTTCAGCGAAGGGAAGGCTTCTAAAATTCTTCTTAATGTATTCTAGTAGGCTTTGTGCTTTATCCCGTTTTTTGGAAAATTTATGTTTCACAAGTCTAAAAATGTATTTCTCCGAGCCATCTTTAACTTTCCCCAAGGCTTCTTTTACTGTGACGAATGGTTCAATCGCATAAACGCATTTTGAAGAAATTTTTTCTAAAGAAAAGTGGGATACGTTTGGTATGGATTTTCCGGCATGAAGAAGATATCGGTCGATTTGATGACCAGTTAAATTTGATATGGGCTTGAAGCCGTAACGTTCAATTACCGTCTGAATTTCCGAACTGATTTTTGAAATGAATATGCCTGGACGCATCATATTTATGGCCACTTCAAGAGCTTTCTCCGCAGCATAGATCATGCCTTCATATTCTGGATTAAAGCATATGGTTGTGGCTGTGTCAGCGATATAACCATCCACATGCACTCCAATGTCGATTTTAACTAGGGAGTTTTCAGGTATACTTTTCTCATCGTTGGGTGGGGAAGTATAATGTGCTGCAATTTCATTTACTGATACGTTGCATGGAAAGGCTGGTTCTCCACCAAGATCTATGATTCTTTTTTCGACAAATTCGCAGACTTCAATTAGCGGCATTCCTTCTTTAACGAAGTCCTTTATTTCTTCTCTAACTCTAGCTGCTATTCTACCAGCTTTAATATACTTGTCAATATTTTCCATTTCTTTGGGGAAATTGCTTGACGCCCTCATTATTTTCCAGCTCCGCTATCCTATCAATTTATTTTAACATCACTTTGATTAAGATAGCCCTGTAAAACTTAAATATTAAGATTAAAAATACACTAATGTTTATCTCCTCTGTTTCAGATGATCTAAAAGGAAATACTTGTGGCGAATAAAATGGGACGCTTAATAGTTCTTACAGCCGATAGAACGCTGATGAGCGAGTATGGTGGAGCGATCTTCCTAGGCTTTAGCGCATGCGTACCTAAGGGTCTAGTTCCAGATAGCGTATACTTTAGAATATTTTGTCCGTCAGTAGAAGCCAATAAAGATGGAAGCGCTGTTGTCGCGCCAAACGGCACTAGGAAGATTGAGGCTGCTTTGTTAGAATATGGCTTTAGGAGAGAGGATATAATTGTGGCTCATCCAGAACATTTAGAAAAGGCTATTGGCCCAGAAACCAAGATTTTGGGGATAACTGAAAATGATCCGCTTGGAATAGGGCCAGCTACAACAACATTCACGGAGATTTTCGGTGGAGAAGCATACATGAGCATTAAGTTCCGTGAAATATTAAATCATCCGCTTGTTAAAAGATATAAGCCTAAAATAATTGTTGGCGGGCCGGGAGCATGGCAGCTGGAAGATGAAAGAATTAGAGAAGAGCTTGGAATAGACACCGTTGTTATTGGCGAAGGAGAGAAGGTTGTTGGACCGCTTTTTGAGAAGGCTATAAGAGGCGAAGAGCTTCCAGGCGTCGTTTATGGCGAAGTTGTTGAAGAAAATGAAATACCGGTTATTAAAGGCGCAACCGTAGATGGGATAGTTGAGATTGCTAGGGGATGTGGACGGGGATGTAAATTCTGCGTTCCAACTCTTCAGATGTTCAGATGCCTATCAATCGATCATATATTAAAGGAAGTTGAAGTTAACTTAAGGGCTGGAAGACAGCCAATACTTCATGCCGAAGACGTATTAAGGTATAGGGCTAGGGGCATAGAAATAAATAAGCAAGCAGTAATCGATTTATTTAAGAGCGTCAAGAATTATCCAGGAGTCAAAGAGGTTGGAATAAGCCACTTTGCACTAGCCTCAGTTGTAAGCGCACCTGAGCTAGTTGAGGAAATATCAAATATTTTGAATTTGGATGCTAGACACTGGTTGAGCGGACAAACTGGAATTGAAACTGGAAGCCCAAGGATGATTGAAAAACACATGAGGGGAAAATGTAAGCCTTACTCACCTAAGGATTGGCCCGACATTGTTGTTAGAGCCTTTGAAATATTGAGTGAAAATAATTGGGTGCCGTGTGCAACGCTTATTCTTGGGCTTCCAGGCGAGGAGATATCGGATGTTGAGTTAACAATCTCCCTCATCGAGAAGCTTAGACCATTCAAAAGCATTATTGTACCGTTATTCTTTGTTGCAATGGGTGGATTAAAAGAGACCGCTAGGTCATTTACATTGGATGATTTAACGCCAGTGCATACTGAGCTTCTATTTAAGTGTTGGAGACATAATTTTGCATGGCTGGACGAATTGTTTAGAGATTGGAGCAGGATGAGTATAAGGAGCGAAATCATACGAATGGGACTAAAAATGATAATTTCTTACGGCGTTAAACAAACATTAAGATTTATGGAAATCTGCGAGAAAGAATACGGCTATGACTTAAAAGCGATGATTAGAGACTATAGGAGTGGAAACCTGAAAATCAAGCAACCTCTGCCAGTTCGCATTCTAAAACCTCTTCTAAGATAATCCCCTAGAAATTTTTGTATTTCATTCACGCATAGTTTTTATCATTTGGGAGTAAGTCTCCTAGAAATTTTATGCTCAGCATTAAAAATATACACTATAATGATGCGATGTTTAGGAATGGAGTGTTTCCCTAATGAAAAGGATAATAGGTGTTGTAACAGCTGGCGGCGACGCTCCTGGAATGAATGCGGCTATACGCGCTGTTGTTCGCTCAGCCGCATATTATAATATTGAAGTTGTTGGCATTGAGAGAGGATACGCCGGGTTAATTGAGGGAAGATATCGGCTTCTAGATAGACGATCTGTAAGTGGGATAATAAATCGTGGTGGAACGATACTGCGGACTATTAGATGCAAAGAAATGATGACTGATGAGGGAATCGAGAAAGCAGTCGAATTCATGAAAAGCATTAACCTTGATGGACTTATAGCAATAGGTGGAGACGGAACCTTTAGAGGGGCAAGCAAGCTATACAAAGCAAGCGGCATACCCATAATTGGAGTACCTGCAACAATTGACAACGATGTCGCGGGGACGGATACAACGATAGGTTTTGACACAGCCGTTAACGTTGCTTTAGACGCAATAGACAAGATAAGAGATACGGCAACATCCCATGAAAGAATATTCGTAGTTGAGGTAATGGGCAGACGTAGAGGGTTCCTAGCCCTAGAGGTTGGCTTGGCTGGCGGGGCTGAAATAATACTAATTCCGGAAATAGAAGTTGATTTGGAGAAGATTTGTGAGAGAATAAGGCGGGATCGCGCTGAGGGGAAAGTATCGGAAATAATTGTTGCAGCTGAGGGTGCTGGAGACAGCCGTTTAATAGCCGATTACATAGCCAAGGAAACTGGGCGCGAAGTTAGATTAACTATTTTAGGCCATATTCAAAGAGGCGGTGCGCCAACGGCGCGTAGTAGGGTTCTTGCATGTCAGTTTGGACATGAAGCCGTTAAGTTGCTTGCCACAGGCGAGCGTAAAAAGATGGTTGGCGTAAGGGGAAATGAGATAGTGTCCGTTGACCTAGACTATTCTTGGAAAGAGGAAAAGAGAATTGATTTAAGACGATATAAGCTTGCTGAAATCCTATCGCTCTAAAAGGCATCTAAACTCATGTTATGAAGTTTGTTAGACCAGCTTCCCTAGCCAGTTCCACAGCGCGCTTCGTTTCCTCAGCTGTCAGTCTTCGACGTAGCTCAGGAACCTCATAAGCTCTCCATTCAGGCCTATACTGAAACATTACGTTGGTTCTTGTGCCTCTGCCAAGGTTTTTGCTAATCCAGTTAAGAATATGTTTTGTGCAGCATTCAAGATGATTGGGCAAAACCAAAACGCGTACTATTAATTCTCCATACTTCTTTGCATAAAGGTGGTTTCTGGTGCATACCTCCCAGTATTTTGGCGCGTCCGAAATCTTCTTAGCGCAGTCGAATGGACCGTATTTAAAGTCTAGAAGATAAACATCGACGAATCCGGCGAGAAGCTTAGCTGTTTCTTCGCTATAGTACGAGTTTGAGTTCCAAACTATTGGAATATTAACATTAACATGCTTAAATGCTTCAAGCCATTGTTGAAGCCATGGTGTCGGTTCGCCGCCAACTAAATTGGCATTTCTACAACCATTTTTCCTAAGTTTTTCTACAGCCAGCGCTAGCCGTCTAGGCAAATAGATTTCACCAGTTTCATACCACTGGGATATGGTCCAATTTTGGCAATGTAAGCAACGTATTGTGCAACCCATGGTGAATATGGTTCCTGATGGAACTAGCTCGGGCTCTTCGCCTAGATGCTCGAAAATTGATGAAACAACTATTCGTGTACCGCACCTACAGTAGCCTAGCTCGCCTTTCAATCTATTTACTCCACATCTCCGTGTGCAGAAATGGCAGCTTTCAAGAATCTTGGTGGCGATAGTAATCTTTAAATCTAAATAAGATTTTTCCGGAAGATCCAGTTCTTCCAGACTTATTTTTCCAGAGTCTATTTCATTCTGAATCTTATAGAATTCATGGGTTAGTTTTTCATGTTCAGACCATAAATTTTCAAGGGAATCTTCGTCATCAAATTTTGCGGGAATCCTTTTTGCAATCATGAATTTGGCGGGCTTCTGATCGTTCATGACATCGAAGTATCTTGCTAGACTAGCTTTAGCCCTCTCATCCTTTAAAACTTGAACAGCATCTGGTCTAAATATTCGCCACATCTCAATTAATGAGTAATCTAGGCTCCCTTATTAAGTCTCTTTTTAGCAGAAACGCCTAGAATAATGGATAAGGGAAGGATGAGCTTCTATGAAAACTTCCTTTTATGGCTATTTGCCTGCCGCAATTTGGGCACCGCATGTCTCTGGTGATGTTCCACCTTAAAATATCAAAACCAAATCTTTTTATAAGCAATTCATTACAGTTTGGACAATATGTATTCTCATATCTATGTCCCGGAACATTACCTAAATAAACGTAATTTAAGCCAGCCTCTTTAGCCACTTCATAGGCTTTTTCTAAAGTTCGAATCTCCGTTGATGGTATATCGTTTAGCCTGTAGTCTGGATGAAACCTTAGCAGATGGAACGGCGTATCTTCACCCAAGTTTTCTTTAATCCAAGAAGCCAATTCTTTTATCCTTTCCATGGAGTCCCCAATTTTTGGAATAACAAGGTTTGTGACTTCTATATGTATGTCATGCTTCTTCATTTCCTTCAAAGCTTCATATATGGGTTCAACTGAGGGAACCATAGAAAATTTTTTGTAAAAATCTGGATCGCCTCCACCCTTAAAGTCCACGGTTGCAGCATTTAGGTAGGGGGCTATAGTTTTTATGGCTTCGGGGGTCATGTAACCGTTTGTGACAAATGTGTTAAATAAACCCTTTTCACGGGCTAGGACAGCTGTGTCATAAGCATATTCAAAGAAGATTGTAGGCTCAGTATACGTGTAGCTTATTCCCTGACAACCATATTTTATCGCTGCTTTAACAACATCTTCTGGCGGAAAATCTCTACCAATGATATCTTTTTCTTGGCTTATAGCCCAATTGTCGCAGAACTGACATCGGAAATTACATCCAATTGTCGCTATAGACATGACAAGGGCTCCTGGATGAAAGTGCGATAGAGGTTTCTTGCCGATGGGATCAACATTTGCCGCGCATGCCTTAGCATAATTTAGCGAATAGAGCTTTCCACCCTCATTTTTTCTAACCCTACAGAAACCGACTCCACCCTCAGGGATGATGCATCTCCGTGCACAAAGATTACATCGAACCTTATTTCCTTCTATCCGTTCATAAAGCATTGCTTCATGTCTAACCATTATATGATCAGTCCTCTACATCTACCCAAATATAACGCTGAGCACAATTTAATTGTTTCCCCAAACTTATAATAACCGGGAAGATTTAAAACCTCTCATAAAGAATTCTAGCTTGTTGAAGTTAGATGAGCGATATTTCAAGTTCCAGAAAATCATTTATATGGATAAAAATTTAAGGGATTTTTGGATCATCCTCATTCAT
This sequence comes from uncultured Candidatus Bathyarchaeia archaeon, assembly GCA_964398235.1. GTDB lineage: Archaea > Thermoproteota > Bathyarchaeia > Bathyarchaeales > DTEX01 > DTEX01. The sequence goes on from CAYNMB010000005.1 coordinate 30,267, forward strand.
TCTCTTAGAAAACCCCTTCTTTCCATGGAAGAACGATACTCCTCCATGAATCAGAGCATTATTTCATGTTTTTTCAATCGAAGATGCTTTCAATATTATGTCGACCTGATTTTAGAGGAGACTCTTCATATCTAAATAGTGCTGAAACAGTGGCTGTGAGCTCTCTAGGCACTAGGGAACCTCTCGTTAGTCTCTTATTCCCTCAAGCAGACTCATAACATTCCAGAGTCTAACGCGAGTATAGGGGGGCATGTTCGGATCTTGAAGTATTTCATCTATTACTGAAATGGCATTTGAGGCTCTAACGGCAAGAGTATATTCCGTTGACTGCAGTATGTCCATGGCTTCCTTGGCGGTTCTTCTTATGTTTCTCGGCGTTGTGGTATCTTCTGAAACTTGCCCAAGAATCGCTAAAGCCTGCTTTATTTTCTCCTCATACTCCTGAAGCTTCTTTTTCCTAACCATAGCTATACCTCCTAGCGTACAACATATTCTATTAAATCATCTTGACTATTCAACTAGCCTTAAGGTTATTTAAGTCTCAAATATTTCGGCTATACTTATAATCAAATCAATATATTTTAAAAATACTATTTTTCTCTTTTCCCCAATTAACCCCTTTTTACGCTTAACTTTTGATTTCTCATTATGCTAAGAGAATTGCGCCACTAGGCTCATACTTTCCTTTAATCTCGTAGCCCGTTAAGCTTGACAGTTTCTCCGCGATCTCCTCCACATCACTCATGTATGGCATGGCTTCCCTCGGCAATCTCTTCA
>CAYNMB010000005.1:31143-36549 GCA_964398235.1 uncultured Candidatus Bathyarchaeia archaeon
GCGATCTCCTCCACATCACTCATGTATGGCATGGCTTCCCTCGGCAATCTCTTCATGCTCTCACCAACCCACTCATAAGCCTTAACCTCGATGAAATCAGGTTTAGCTTTCTTAACAATGTTCGCATAGCCTTCAAGATTTGAAGTATTCCAGCCTTTAATTACCGTGAACCTTAAGACCTTACGCGTTTCAAGACTTGGAAGAAGCTCCAATGTTTTATTAACGCGTTCCCAAGCATCTTTAATAAGCGGTCTAACAATTTTTATGTATGTTTTCTTATCTGGCGCTGGGACACTAACATAAAGTTGAAATGGTAATGGATTCATCTTCTCCAGCACCTTAGGCATCGTTCCATTTGTTACAAGGAAAGTTATCATACCTCTCTTTCGAGCCTCAACCACGAGTTCCGATATCCTCGGATAGAGTGTTGGTTCACCCGTCAAACTCATCGTCATCATAGTTGGCTTCAAAGCTTCCTCAAATTTCCTCCTATCAACCTTAGGGTTACCCTTCCATCCGGAGAGAAGCTCCCTCCTTCTCTTAATTGCATCCTCCACAATTTCAGCGGGCTCATCAAATTCATCAACATCTAACGGAAACTCTTTCCAATAAAGACCCTCTCGATCGCCTGAATGGGTTCTCCAACAATATAGGCAGTGACAGTTACATCCAATGTGAGGCGTCATTTGCATGCATCGATGACTCTGAACGGGCGGATACCAAAGCTCCTTATAACACACTCTATTAGATCTTAAACTCTCTTTAGTCCACTGACAAATTTTAACTGCGCTATGGAGATGCCTTCCAACAAGCCTATAACCTTGCCTATGATACATTCTAATTATTTCTGGAGTGAGCGGTTTAGCGGGCGCATTTTTCATTCTTAGAGATCTCCTCTTATAGATTCTCCACTAGGAAATTAATTTTAGACGGAAAATATAAAGATGCATACGTGGAGATAGAAAGAGATGTTACTCAAAATTCCCTATTTCTTTCTCTAGCATTTTAATTCTCTTATCAACGCTGACTATAAATTTGTCTAGGAAATCATTCAGTTCCTGAAGTTTCTCTTTAAGCTCCCTTAGAACCTCAATTCTATCCTTTATAGACACATTTTCATCCAATAAAATTGCTTTAACAGCCTGCATAAATACTGGCGTTGTTTCCACATCTTCGATTGGATGAATTAAGGCTAGATGCCTTAGCAACCATCTTCTAATCGCGGAGGCTAGAGTAAAATGTTTTTCAATGATTTGTTTGAAGGCCTCTTTACCCTTATCCGTTATAGAATAAACCTTTATTCTTCTCTTATGTTGACGCCATTCCCCCTTAATTAATCCACTAGCCTCTAATTCCCTTAAGGCTGGATAAAGCGAGCCCGCGGTGGGAGTTAATATATCGAATGTACTTGCCTTTATTCTCTTAATTATTCCATATCCATGTAAAGGCTCCTTTAGCAAAGTGTATAAAATTGCCAGCTTGAGATAGCCCTTCTTTATTTGCTCTTTCATCATTCCCATATCTTTCTTCATTGCCTAACACAAAATTTATAAAGGTCATTAGATATTTGAATATTTCGGAATCATATATATAGGATTCCAATATACTAAAAATAAGACTATGCGCCAGACCGGTGAAAGAAAAATATGCATAACTTCAAAAAATCGTTGATAGAGCTCGTAAATGTTTACAAAGAATATAAGATGGGCGAAATATCTACAGTAGCCCTTAAAGACATAAACCTCAAGGTGCATAGCGGAGATCTAATTGCAATAATGGGTCCATCCGGTTCAGGAAAAACAACATTACTAAACATGCTTGGACTTCTCGATAAACCCACAAGTGGAAAAATCATTTTTGAAGGAAAAGATGTTTCAAAGCTAAGTGATAAAGCCCTCGCATTTTTAAGAAACTCTAAGTTAGGTTTCGTATTCCAAACCTTCAATTTAGTCAACAGATTAACTGTTTTCGAAAATATAGAGCTGCCGCTGATTCCAAGGGGAATTCCAAGAAAAACTAGGGTTAAAATGGTTAAAGAGGCTTTATTAAAAGTTGGCGGCGGTCTTGATTGGTTAAGGAAGAAGCCAAATCAGCTTTCCGGCGGGCAACAGCAGAGGGTTGCCATTGCTAGAGCCATCGTAGGAAATCCGCCTATAATATTGGCTGATGAACCTACTGGAAACCTCGATAGAGCATCAGCGAAAACTGTTGTTGAAACTTTTCTAAACTTAAATAAGAGAGGACATGCAATAGTGATTGTGACACATGACCCTGAAGTTGCAAATTGTACGGAGAAAATATATTTAATAAGAGACGGAGCGATAGTGGGTGAGCGTAAACCTGATCCACGCGAATCAATTATTAGCAAATTGGCGTAGAATGAATTAAAAATTAAAAGGGATGTTGAGATAATATGGCGATAAAAATTGGGAATAAAACATGTGCTGTTGCTTTAATTACGCTGATTTTATTAACGGAGGTTTCCCTACTTGTTCCGTTAAAGAGTCTTTGCGCTCAAAACAACAAATTTAACATAATCAACGTTATATATAGATCGTCATCCGGATCGATGAAAATTTATCCTGGAAGTAAAAGAGTCAGCCTAAAAATCGAAGCAATGTATACGGGAAATGAAACGGCGAAGTCGGTGACAGGATGTTTAAAAACTGTTCAAGGCATAGAAATCAGTTCTGGAAGTGGTTCATGCGCCCCAGCTAAATCGCTGAACGATTCGATGACTTTAGGCGTCAATAAGGGCGATCATGTAACATTCGATTATTATCTTGACATATTAAAGTCATTAAACCCGGGCACATATAACTTAGAGCTAAACATAACTTATCGTATAAATTCAACATTATTTTACGAGGAGCATACAATATCAATAGAGATAAGCCCCTATCCGGAGATTGATCTTAGAGTTATCGATGCTTATCTTTCTCCAGCCTCATATCCCGGCTCTGTTAACACAAATCTATATATTTTAATGGAGAATATTGGAGAAAGCGCAATTGTTTCAGCTGATTTAGAGGTTAGCCTTCCAAGCGGTTTTATTGTAGATAACGCTAAGGTTAGGATTGGCGCAGTAAACGTTAATGAACGATTCACGGTAACATTTTCCGGAATCTCGATTCCCTTAGATGCTTCAGAGGTCTTATACACAGCCTACGTAAACGTTGATGCCACCCTGAGAACAGATGATAACGTAAATTATGAAGAAACCACGTTGATTAGAGCGCAGTTTGAGGTTACGGCGCCGCCGAAGGAAGAGCCCATAATTGTTTCTTCACTCGCAGTGCTTTATCAGGGTTCGCCTGCGCCTCTACTTCCATCAGCAAGAGGCGTAACAATTAGGGTTACATTAGCTAATAGGCTTCCTGAAACCATAAGCGCCATAATTGTAACGCCTAATCTCCCAAGCGCTTTTACATTAAGATCGATTTCCGGAACATATGTTAATGGCATGCCTCCCGGAGGTTCATGTTTCATAGATATTATTGCAGACGTTGACCCAAACATCGATTATGGAATATGCAATATTTCCCTTAACTTGACGTATATTAGAATTGTTTCCGGCGCATCCTATATAGCTGAACAAAATCTTGATGTACAGGTATTTGTTGAATCACCCCATAGCTATGTACCTGAAATCACGCTTGTTTCAGCATACTGGGGTTCACCTAACCCGTCCCCAGTATATGAGGGGGCGAAATATGTGCCGTTAACTCTTAGATTCACTAATGATGGACGCTATGACATTATTGGCGGAATTGTCAAGGCATCTTCCCAGTATCTAGAGGGAGTAAAAGATTTTGAAACATTAGCGGCTAGACTTGTTCCCGGCTCTTCTGGATCAGTAACATTATACTTTAATGTGGAAACAGGCTTAAATGAAGTGCCAATTAACATTTCTGTAAATTATGTTTTTAGCGAGTTTGGGGCTCATATAGAAGTTTCTAGGAGCTTTGAAGTTTATTTGCCAGTTGAAGAAAATCCGGCTTCAACCAGCAATATGGAAGTCATTAGCTATGGCTGGCAGAATAATTATAATGTTTTTCCAAACACAACTGACGCAGTTTATGAGGTAACAGTTGCGAATAGGGCGCCATTCTCGGCAAGCGGAATAAAATTAACGCTTAAGCTGCCGGAAAATATGACCTCTAACGGACATAAGGAAGCCTATGCATACGTTGACGGTCCCGTCAGAAGCCTAGCAACTTTTACCGCTTCCTTCACAATTTCAGTTGGCAAAGTTCAGCCTGGCGAATATAACGCCACCTTAACCATAGATTTCTTATTGTTGTCCGGTGGACCCGGCGTCCGATGCATCGAAGAATTCAATTTGTCGATATGTGTAAATGATGATAAGTACGTTGTGGAATTTGTGAATTCGAGATGGTATGAGGGCGCGGTTGGACCGGAAACTTATGGGGCACATTTAATTGCGACCCTTAGAAACAATTACGTGGATAGCATGAAGGGCATAGTTTTGGAATTAAATCTTCCTTCTGGAATTATTAGCGCTGTCGATAATTCCTCGCAGATAAAGGTGGCGCCAGTCTCGCCACAGGCCCTTCAGCTTATTCAACCAGTCCAAATGTCAGACTTAAGTAGGATTTTAAGTCAATATTTAGGTGCTTCTCAGGCTGGTTCTGCCCAAACTTTTTCGAGAGGGGATTTGCTAACCTTCATCATGAACCTTCATGTCTTAAACGTTACTGTGGGAACCTATACTGCGCATGGTTCTCTCTCTTACATCGACCAATGGGGCACTAGGAGATCTGTAGCAATAAATGTTCCGATGATAGTTTTAGGGAGGGTTGAATATTTGGGTATTTTCATGAATGAGAGCATATTTGTCAGAAGAAGATTTACAAACGTGTCATTAACCATAGTGAATTTTGGAAGTTCACCAATATATGACGTTTATGTGATAGTTTCTCCATATCAAGGGATGCCTATTTTGATAGCGTCGCCAACAGTAAGTTATATTAAAATGATAGATGCTGGCGGAAGTAAAACGATGCCGATAACCTTAGCCTATAATCCGACTGGTTTTTCTTCACAAATGGGTGGAACAGCAATCATCAATTATGGCACAACACCATTTATGGTCTCGGTTGTTTATAGGGATGTAAGTGGCGCAATAAGGAGATTCAATAATACTGTGACAGTTATAGTTGAGCCTTTCATAGAGCTTGTAATAAAAGATGTTAGGGCTTATGGAACGAACACTACAGCATCTGTTTCAGGCACGATTGTAAATTATGGTTCTGCAACGGCCTATAGAGTTGAGGCAAGCCTAGAAGTCAATAATGTGAGTAGATCAACATTTGTCGGCGATGTTGAAGCCGGCTCGGAGGTAGCATTTAGAATAGATGTTCCAACCTATGCAAATGTGGGAAC
>CAYNMB010000006.1:0-21865 GCA_964398235.1 uncultured Candidatus Bathyarchaeia archaeon
CTTACGCATAATTTCAACCAATATTTCACCTATCGTCAAAACATCCAGCATAATTGTTTTTGTAGCGGAAACAAGATATTTATTTATCGTAAATGCCGCTAAAAACAATAACTATTTAAAGAGAACTTCATCAAAATTAATAAAACAAAATTTGGATCAACTCCGATTTATTGAAAACCCGCTGTGTGGTGTATAAATTTGGCTCAATCCGTTGAAGCAACAAAAACCAAAAAATTGGATCCGGAGTTTAGGCGTGAGATTTTAAAGATTCCCGGCGCAGATAAAATTTTATTATGTTTTCAGTGTGGAACATGTACTGCTGATTGCCCAATCTCCCGCTTCAGCGACTTCTATAGACCGAGAAAAATGGCGCATATGGTTCAATTGGGTTTAAAAGACAGATTGCTTCTGGATAAAAATATCTGGCTATGCACAACATGCTATACTTGCATCGATAATTGTCCGCAAGGCGTAGAAATAGCAACGCTTGTCCGAATATTAAGAAACCTTTCAGTCAAATATGCGAACACTATGCCTCTGGTTTATAGGGAGCTGGCTGAAAACTTGATGAAAACTGGGCTTGTTTACGTTATTCCGCAGTCTAGGATCAGAAGAAGAGAGCAGAGGGGTTTGCCTCCACTTCCAAAGACTAAGTCGGAGGAGGTCTCAAAAATTCTCGAAATGACGGAATTAACAAAGATTATTGAAAGTTTGCAGACGTTTGAGAAGGTGGAGTAATATGGCTGAGAAAAAAAGTTTTCTAATCTTCCTCGGTTGCGTAATACCCTATAGGCTTTTAAGCTACGAGATATCCGCTAGGAAAGTTTTGACAGCTCTAGGTGTAAACCTTGTTGAGATGCCTGAATACAATTGCTGCGGTCTCCCCATAGATCCAATAAACCATGAGACAGCCATGGTTTTAGCGGCAAGAAACCTCTGTATAGCGGAAAAAGAAGGGCTAAACATAATGACCCTATGCAACGGATGCTTCGGAGCATTATACAAGGCAAATAAGATGCTTAAGGAAAGTAGGGAGGAAAGAGAGAGAATTAACAGGCATTTAAAAGAGCTTGGAATGGAGTTTAAGGGAACAATAGAGGTTAAACATATTACCCATGTATTGGCGGAAGACGTGGGCTTTGACAAAATAAAAAGCGCCGTTAAGAAGCCGTTAAAGAACATATATGTGGCACAACATACCGGCTGTCACATCATTAGACCAAGAAAATTGATCGGCAAGGACAATCCAGATGATCCAAGGCTTCTAAAAGACTTAATTAGGCTAACGGGGGCAAAATGCTTAGATTACGAGGATGAATCTGAATGCTGTGGGAATCCAATAATAGGCGTAAATGAACTAATTCCATTCCAAATGGCTAAGGAAAAGTTTGATCACATAATGGCTGTCGGAGCTCAAGCCCTAATCACCGTTTGCCCATTCTGTCACATGATGTATGATCTAAATCAACCTAGAATAGAGAGAATGTTTAATACAAAAATCGGCATACCTGTTCTCCATTACACGCAATTACTGGGTTTAGCGATGGGCTTTTCACCGGAGGAATTGGGCATAGAGGAGCTTAGAGTTAAACCAACAAAGCTTTTAAGCCTAATCGAATAGAAAATGCTAAAAATTGAGGAAAACGATGCAAAGGATGCAAACAAGGCTCACTGATGGTGCCGATTCCTTTGGCTCCTAAAACATCATCCCTTCAAAGCAAGCTTAAAGAATGGCTCAAGAACTCTAAAAAAATAGTTGTCGCAGGGATCGGCAATCCCATACGCATGGATGATTCCGCTGGAGTTAAAATTGTCCGAGATTTACGTGGCAGAGTTTCCGAAAAAGTCTATTTAATAGAATGCGAAACAGTTCCCGAAAATTTCATCCAGAAAATAGCGTCTCTTAACCCAACTCACATCCTCTTAATAGACGCTGCAATGCTGGGCTCCAAGCCCGGTCATTCAAAACTTATTTTTCCAGAACATTTAGCAATTTTCCCAGCGATTTCAACACATGCTCTTCCATTGAAGCTTTTCTGCGACCTAATTTCTTCAGCAACCAAGGCTAAGATTGCTTTATTGCTGATACAGCCGGGAAACATAGGTTTCGGTGAGGGTTTAACCCCCGAGGTGGAGAAATCTACAAAAAAGATTGTTGAAATTCTGCTCAGAGTTCTTCCATGATGCCTAGATTAAATTAAAAGATGCCCTCCTCATCAGCAACTTTTCTTATGGCTTCCTCCCTAGTTAAGCCTCTCCTCTGATATTCATTTATCTTATATTCTAGGGCGAAGGTGTTTCCCCACATTTTAATATATTTCTCACGAAGCCTCCTATAGAGATCGGATACATCCTTGGGGCTACGTTGCCACCTAGATCTTTCTTCCATAAGTTTTTCGCGCATATATTCAGTCTCTAAACCATGTAGAAGCTCATTTAAGCTACCCAAAAACCTGTTTACAGCCGAATGAATCTTGTAGATTAACGCCGTCACTAATGGAATTCCAACAAGTAGGAGAAACGGCGAAAATATTACACCTAATCCAACGAAAGCTACTAAAAACCCTATCAATATGAGGATTGGTTTCCGATAGCTAAATCCTATGCTTAATGAGCTTACCCCACCCTCCGGCATAATGCGTAAATTAACCTTTGTGCCAATGCCGCCCTCAACAATCGCCCAGAAAATTTTCCATGAGTCCTCTTCCCTCTCTTCCATATTGCTTAAAGTTTGACGTAGTGCTTCGCAAACACGATCTGCGGGAACCCGAATAAACTTCTGGAATCTGGAGGGCAGCCTTGGAGAAAACATTTTCCCGTCTCAACCCAACAATAATAAAATATACTGTAATCTCACTATTAAAACATATTTTTATGAACTGCTCTCTAGAAGAATTCTTTCCCTTTTCATTTTTGCAAAAACATTCTTCTTTTACTAGTCACATAGATCAATGTTGCTATTGAAATCGCTATGTAGCCGATAAAACCCGCTAGCATGAGGGCTTCAGCGGTGTTTTGGCTTAAAAGAAGTATTAAGGCTATTAAAGATGAGCATCCGAAGACGAGGCTCACCAACGAATTAATAACCGCTATGTAAAAAGACAGTCTTCTCATTCTAGTTAAACTATAGGAGGTTGAAATATTCAGTACACCAACCAAAGCCAAATGAATCGGCAGTCCCCCAACCAGACTCATGGAGGCAAGCAATATGGCCCCAGAAAGGAAATAGAGTGCTGAAAGGATGTTCGAAACCCCGATTCGCTTTTCTCCTCCAATCTTCATTAATCTCATCTCACCATAATTTAGTCAGACCCACATATTTAGCACTTGGGAAAGAGATATTTTAAGGGAATATGCCTTTATAGTTTATAAATCTTTAACTTAAGGAGTTATCCGCATGAGCAACTTAAACCTCTTTACATCCGTGACAAACTATTTTAGCGGCTTTCAAAGGGAATTCGAAGAGTCTGATTATATTGTTATCGGAGTGCCATTTGACGCTACAAGCACCTATCGTTCGGGAGCTAGGTTTGCGCCATCAGCCGTAAGGGAGGCTTCACTTAACATTGAGACCTATAGCTTTAGGTCGGGGATTGATATAGAGGACTTAAAAATCCATGATGTTGGAGACCTTCATGTAAGTGGAGACTTAAATGAGACTCTGAAAAGACTGGAACTTGTCTGTGAAGATATATTAAAGCATGGAAAAACGCCTGTTCTAATAGGCGGTGAACATACAATAACGTTTGGAGCAGTCAGAAGTCTGAAATCAGATTTCACTCTCCTAAGTTTTGACGCCCACTTAGATTTAAGAGACAGCTACATGGACATGAAAATATGTCATGCAACCTTCATGCGTAGAATAAATGAAAGCTTGAAGCCGAGGAAAATAATTGAGGTTGGAGTCAGAGCTGTATGTAAAGAAGAACTTAGATACGCGTCCGAAGCCGGCAACATCACTTACATAACCTCCCAGCAAATCAGAGAAATGGGCGTCAAAAATATTTCAAAGAAGATTAATGATTTACTGCAGGATTGTAAGCAAATTTATTTAACAATAGATATGGATGTCCTTGATCCAGCCTATGCTCCAGCAGTCCAGAACCCTGAGCCTGACGGCTTATCCATACATATGCTTCTAGATATGCTTTCAAGCATATGCGATGCAAGGATAGTAGCATTTGATGTAGTTGAAGTCACCCCTCCCTATGACAGTGGTATAACAGCCATCGCTGCAGCAAAAATGATGTTTGAAGTCTTCTCTTATATTCATAAAAGTAGAATTGAGAAGAAGAACACGTAAATCAAGCATCCTAGACTAATTAACTCCAAAAAGGATCGTTTAAACGGTTTTTAGATGAATAGATGGCGAAAAAAGTTATTAGCCTCAACATTCTATTAAAACCAAGATCAAGATTAAAGAGGACGCTTCACTTTGGTTGAAAACATACTTGAAATCAAGGATTTAAGCGTTGAAGTTTCTGGGAAAAGAGTACTTAACAATGTGAATCTCCAAATACCGGAAGGTGAGGTGCATGTTCTCTTTGGACCAAATGGTTCTGGAAAGAGTTCGCTTATAATGACGATTTTAGGATTTCCAGCTTTCAAAGTTGTTTCTGGCAAAATATTTTTCAAGGGAGTTGATATAACCAACCTCCCAATTAATGAAAGAGTTAAGCTTGGAATAAGCGTAGCCTTCCAGAATCCCCCGGCAATCAGAGGAGTTAAATTAGGCGGAATCCTAAACCATTTAACGCAGAATAAGGAAAAAATTAACAGTTTCCTTACAAAACTTAATTTTCCACCAGATTTTCTTGAAAGAGACGTCAATCTGGGATTTTCTGGAGGCGAAATTAAGAAATCTGAAATTCTCCAAGTTTTAGCGCAAGGCGGAGACTTCATAATCCTTGATGAGCCGGATTCCGGCGTGGATGTTGAAAATTTAATGATTTTAGGCAAAGTTATAGGGGAGGCTTTACGAGGTCGCTCAGCCATGATAATTACGCATTTAGGCACTATTCTTCGATACGTTAATGCCCATATGGCGCATGTTTTGATAAATGGCACAATAGTTTGCTCAGGTTCACCTACAAAGATTTTAGGTCAGATACTTAATGAGGGTTACGCGTGGTGCGAGAAATGTCTACAGATAAGGATGCAGCGTTGCGAGCTATAAATAAGCCCGCGGAGCTAGGTCCAGACCTAGATATAAACCAGTATTCCAGAAAGCCTAGAAACTGGGAGCCATGCCTCCTTTCAAATCTCCCTAAAGACGTTCTTGAAAAGGCTCTTGAGGTTGGCGTCGTTTCAGATAAGAGGGGTCGAGCAGCCACCTTCTTCCAAATTGATCACTCAGTTATTTTTAAGGCTGTTCAAGAGATGTTTGAAAATAAAGTGGAGATCATGAGTACGAGGGAGGCTCTGAAAAAATATGAGTGGCTGAAAAATTATTGGTGGAAAATAGTTAGAGTTGACGCCGACAAGTATACGGCTCTAGCGGAGTTAGCGTGGGATCAAGGATACTTCATTAGGATACTGGAGGATCAACGTGTTATGATCCCCTTGCAGGCATGCCTCTTTGTATCAACGAATAATCTTAATCAGAATATCCATAATATAGTAATCGCTGAGCCCGGCTCAGAAGCGCAGATAATAACGGGCTGTACAATTCATCCTAGCGTTCATCAAGGATTGCATGTAGGCGTAACCGAGTTCTACATTAAAGAAGACGCCAAACTAACCTTCACCATGATTCACAGCTGGGTTCAAAATTTTGATTCCCGTCCAAGATCAGCGGCATTAATCGAGGATAACGCTACATTCATAAGCAATTACATGACTTTAAAGCCTGTGAGGAGCCTACAGACTTATCCTGTCGCATATTGTAAGGGAGTGAACTCCCGCGCTAGATTCAACAACATAATTTATGGATCAGGGAACTCTTACATTGACGTCGGCTCAAAAATAGTTCTGCAGAATGAGGAATGTAGAGGGGAAATTATCTCTAGGGTCGTAGCTGCGGATAAAGCCCAAATATATGCGAGAGGATTCCTACAGGGTGAACATGGAAATACTAAAGCCCATCTCGAATGTAGAGGCTTGCTCCTATCCGATGAAGCCATGATATATGCTGTTCCAGAGCTTGTGAGCAAGGCTCATGGCGCGGAGCTGTCTCATGAAGCAGCCATCGGAAAAGTGTCGGAGGAACAGGTTCAGTATTTAATGGCGAGAGGTTTCTCTAGAAATGAGGCTGAATCCCTGATAGTGAGGGGCTTCATGGACGTAAGCATATTTGGTTTACCAAAAGAATTAGAAAAGGAAATGCAGAAAATGCTTAATATAACCGCTGAAAGAGCCCTGTAGCACTCTTTTTATGAGAAAATTACGCTATTCTACATAACTTTTATCTGCAATCATAGCCTAATTAGTTTTATGAATTCTCCAAGTCTCATAGAATTCACCATAAGACTGGTTCTATCAATGGTTTTAGGAGCCGTTATTGGAATTGAAAGAGAGATTCATCATAAACCGGCAGGCATAAGAACCCACATGCTTGTTTCACTCGGCTCATGCTTATTTACAGTAGTCTCAATCTACGATTTTAACATGGATCCAGCTAGGGTAGCTGCCGGAATAGTTACAGGAATCGGCTTCATTGGCGCTGGAACCATAATAGTTGAAAGGGAAAAAGAAAAAATTGTTGGAATAACTACGGCTGCAAGCTTATGGATAACGGCGGCAGTTGGTTTAACTACAGGGGCTGGAAGCTACGCTCTAGCGATTATCGCAACGCTGTTAGCATTTATAACATTATGCATGAGAAAAATTTTAAAAAAGGCTGGATGAAAAACGTGTTGCTTTCATGGAGTGAGGCTAACATTTGCCCAAATAGTCTAAAATGTTTTTTTGTATGCCCCCCTCTTTTAATCCAATAACGTAATTAATTATGTCATCAACCTTCTTAAATCTCAAATTTAGGAGCTTGCTGAATCCCCATCCAGAACATTTTATACTTGAAACTATTGAGGCCACGGTCACCGACTTCATCAAGTCGCCTGTCTGCTTATAGGCGGCTAGAAATGAGCCGCACCACGTATCGCCGGCGCCAGTTGTATCAACGACTTTTTCAACCGGAAATCTAAGTGCTGGAACCATCTGGATTTCACCATCCTCCTTACTTATGATTGCGCCTAATTCACCTAGGGTTACGACAAGCATTTTCGACTTTATGAGTTTCAAAGCCATTGAAAGGCTTCTCGCCTCAGTTAGGGCTTTTGCTTCAGAATCATTAAGTATGAAGCAGTCGACTTCTGAGGCTATTTCCTTGAGGATGTTCCGGTTATTTCCTCTTATATAACCTATCCAAGTGTTAACTGAAATCATTGTTTTCGGAGATTTTTCTCGAACTGCACTTACGATTTTTTTAACCCTTGAGGGCGATAGGGGCGATATATGCACAATGCTTTCTGCTCCAAGACTCTCAACGGGTATCAGTGAGGGAGAAATTGTTAAGCCCGCGCTATATTTTGCCTCTAAATATTTTGCCTCCCAAAGCGCATTATACTGTATATTAAATCTAGTTGAGGGCGATTTAGAAAACTTTATGTAGCGTCTAGGAAATAGGTCTAGAACATCTAGGAAAGGATAATCTCTACCAACAACGGATATTAAATAGACGTTTTCAAATAGGGTTTTAGCCGCTATAGCCGCGTATAGCGCCGCTCCACCCGGCTGCACATTTGATCCATTTATATTCTGAACCCTATCTATTGAGACATGTCCAACGAAGAATATGCCGTCAATCGCCATTAACAAGTCCCCGCTAAATCCAACATCCTATTTATCAGACTAAGTAGTTTAAAGGCTTATTCTCAATCTTTATTGAGAAAACAGTTTAAGCTTTAAGAAGAAAAAGGCATAATTGTGAAACATGAGAAGTAAATAGCGATTATGGAGGTCTAGAAGTGAATTTTGAAGAGGCTGTAGGTAAAATTGATAGAGAGTATTTGGATCGACATCCAAAATCAAAAACCCTCTACGAGAGAGCTAAAAGTCTTTTTGCAAGAGGTGTAACCCATGATTCCCGATATTTCGAACCCATGCCAATCTACTGCGTTAGGGCAAAGGGCTCGAGAAAATGGGATGTGGACGGCAACGAATACATAGATTATTGGATGGGGCATGGAGCCCTGATTTTGGGGCATGCTCACCCTATTGTAACTAGGGCGGCTGTTGAGCAGGCGCGTAAGGGAACCCATTTAGGCGCCTCTCATGAACTTGAAATTCAATGGGCTGAGAAAGTTAAGTGTCTGCTACCCTGCGCTCGGGATGGGCTTGTTGAATTCACGAGTTCTGGAACAGAGGCAACTTTGATGGCGCTACGTATAGCAAGAGCATATACTGGAAAAACCAAAGTCATTAAGTTTCTTTCCCATTTCCACGGTTGGCACGATTATTTGATAATTGATTATAATTCTGAATACGCTCCTCCCTTAACAGGAGAGTATCCGATTGGTATACCGCCTGAAGTATGCCAATGCACCATTGCCTTACCGCCAAACGATATTGAAGCCGTTGAAAAAACTATTGAAAAAGGCGACGTTGCATGCGTGATTCTGGAGCCCGGGGGCGCCTCAATGGGTCTAATACCAACAACAAAAAAGTTTCTTGAGGACTTAAGAAAAGTTACCGAAGATAATGGTGTTCTATTGATTTTCGACGAAGTTGTAACTGGTTTCAGAGATGCTCCAGGCGGCGCTCAAGAACATTACGGCGTGATTCCAGACATGGCGACTCTAGGCAAAATTTTAGGTGGAGGCTATCCTGGCGGGGCGATTGCTGGCGGAAAAGAATATTTGAGTCTCCTAGAATTTAAGATTGATGGAAAGAAGGTTCCTAGACGAATAAGGCATCCTGGAACTTTTAATGCAAATCCTCTTTCAGCAGCTGCCGGTAATGCTTGTTTAGGCTTAATTCTTGAGGGTAAGGTTCATCCAGCAATCAATCGGAAGGGAAGAATGCTTAAGCGGGGTTTAAATGATGTAATTGAAGATAATGGTGTTGAGGGCATAGTGTGGGGGACGACGGAATCAATAATGTATATTGGATTTAATATGAATGAGGATGACCTGAAAGTATGCGACATTAAAAGCTACGTTAGATTCCAGAAGAAGAGGGAAGAAAACCGGGAAATTATTTCCATGCTTGGAAAAGCTTTGATAAATAGAGGCATACATCCAATGGGGCCGAGACTAATTTTATCCATCGCCCACACTAGAAAGGATATTCAAACAACCATAGAGAAGTTTGATGAAGCCATTAAAGAGCTAAAAAATGAGGGGATTCTGAAAACTTAAATCCCTCCTCCAATTTTTCCTAGGTCTCAGGCGTTCATGATGGAAGGAATCCATTAAATGAAAAATATGAATATTAAAGAGAAAAAGAATGAGATTCGCCGCAAAATCTGGCTTCTAATGGATGAGAGAGGCATATCAAGATTTCCTAAACCAGTTTATGGCAGAATACCAAACTTTATCGGTTCAGAGAAAGCTGCATGGAAATTAGCTAGCTTAGATGAGTTTAAGCAGGCTAGGGTTGTTAAGGTTAATCCGGATTCGCCGCAGAAAATGGTTAGATATTTGACGCTTTCAGCTGGAAAAATCCTGCTCATGCCCACGCCTAGGCTTAAAAGCGGCTTCCTAATCCTTGACCCAAAAAGGATTCCTAAACATGCATATAGTGAAGCCGCATCCATTCGTGGCGCATTTAAATACGGTAGACAATGTAGCGTCTGGGAGCTGCCGCATGTGGATCTTTTAGTCGCTGGATCTGTGGCTGTTTCAAGAGATGGTGTTCGTCTCGGTAAGGGAGGCGGCTATAGCGAAATAGAGTATGGTATACTGTGTGAGGTTAATGCGGTTGATGAGAGCACGCCAATCTTCACAACCGTTCATGACGTTCAGATAGTTGATGAATTGCCTAGAGAACCGCATGATTTAGTGGTTGATGCGATAATAACGCCCACGAAAATTCTAAGGGTAAAACGCAGACACAAGCTGCCTAAAGGCATAATGTGGGAGAATCTTTCGGCTGATAAGATTAAAGAAATGCCCATTCTCGCCGAACTTAAGATGTTGAAGCAAACGAAGGGCTTATTGACATAATAAATACGTGAATACGATAATGATAAGAAGTTTCAAATAAGCCTTAAAAAGCTAATGTTCGCTTGTGATTTCAAATGTCTGAGTTTAAGAAAGAGTGGGAAGGAACTGGAAGAAACATATTCAACATGTTAAAACCGCAGCAACCCTTAAGACGGAAAATTTCGCTTGCCACCAAACGTATAGAGACTCAGATCCAAATGCTTGAGGCCTCGCTGAATGGATTAATCCGTAAGGATAAGTCGCTGTTCTCTAAGGTTGTAGATGCTTACGCTGAGCATGACATCAAAAGAGCTAAAATATATGCCAACGAACTCGTTGAACTACGAAAAACAATTGACCTAGTGTCTAACGCTAAGTTAGCCCTAGAACGAATCGCCTTAAGACTCGGCACAATAACGCATCTAGGTAACGTGGCAACGGTTATAGCGCCTGCAATCGAGATCCTTAAAGATGTGCGTAGCGCTCTTCTCGGCATTATACCTAATGCTGAATACGAATTGAATTCGGTAATGAGCATGCTGGATGAAATAATGGTGGAAACCGGTCAATCGCCTAGAGCCGAATTTATCTTTGAACCCACAAGCGAGGAAACGCAGAAGATACTCAAGGAGGCTGCGATTGTGGTTGAGGAGAGAATGAAGGAAAAATTCCCAGAAATCTTAGCCTCAGAGCCGCTGGAAGCCGAGGGCGAGAGAACCGGTCAATCCTCAGTTAAATAATTGACAAACATGGATCAGAAAATCAAAATGACTATTGGATTTATAGGTTTCCTGCTGGACATTGCTATAGATTTTTAAGTTTAGCCTCTAATTCCTTCATCACTTCATCTGGATTACTGTACTTTTTTGTAGGCATCTTAGCTAATAACTTATCCAGCCTGATTTGTTTTCCTCCTTCAATCTCAATTACTCTCCAACCAATTTTTCTCATCAGCATATTTTTATCAGCTGGAAATCGCATCTTCTCAACAATTGATTTAATCTTGTTTAAAGAGGATTCTAGTAATGGTGGAAACCTTCTGTTTTTAATGTAGAACAAGAAGCGTTTAGCATCCTCAAACATGGATAAATTATTGAAGAGCACATATACGTCCATCTCCAAGCCTTCAAACCTAGAGACTATTTCATAGAGTCTCTTAAGCTCATCATTAGTATACTGATAATAGTACATGCGTTTACCAAGTCCATGAAGCCTAAAGTAGGCTATGTCGGTTACATAGGCTGGCATGAGCCTAAGCGGATCAACCACATGCGAAACACCAACTTCGCTAAGAACCTTCTTAAGTTTTTTAATTCCATTTTCGCTTTCCCATGAAGGACCACGCGTCTCCCAGACAAGAATCAAGTTCTCGCGATTTATTCCCTTAAAAAACTTCTCCGCTTTCTCCAAATCATTTATTGTGAAGGAGGGGGGAGTCTGTATAACTATCACCCTGCCATTTAGAATTCGACATATCTGCTTAACTTTTTCAAATGGTTCGGCACATTGCTCGAGACTTAACCTATATCTATGGCTTATGTCCTGATGCGCCTTAACCGTAAACTCAAAGTTTTCCGGAGCCCTAGCCCGCCACCTCTCAACCGTTGATAATCTCGGATACTTATAGAAGGTGCTGTTTAATTCGACGAGAGTAAACGCTTCATAATACTTTGCTTGCGAAACGGGATATCCACAGCAACCAACCTTAATCATATCTACTCCTCCCTCATTTAGCTGGTTTTCACATAAATTTGATCCATTGATTCTGTGGAAACTATGCTGCGGCCTCCCCTTTTCTCAACCCTTATAACATAATTGGCTTTTTCTGCAAAAGCCTCGCTATGGGTTACTGCTATTATCTGCTCAACAGTTTTTAGCCTCGATAATATTTCCGCTAATCTATCTATCGACCCATCCTCCCTTCCCAAACTCTCAGTCGGTTCATCAAGCAACAGTATGCTTAATCCCCGTCCAGTTCTAAGATTTAACACCAGCTGCCCCATGCCCAATCGATAGGCAAACGCTAGAAATGTTCTTTCGCCACCGGAAAGATTCATAGCGCTTCTCTCATATTTTTCTTCGCTTTCTATAATCGGCGTATAATCCTCATCAATTTTAACGCAAAATGTTGAGCCCTCAAGACCAGTAAGTTCATCTATTATTTGCTGAACAACTCTCTCAAAATATTTTATAAAATCCCTTCTTATTTTCGGCTGTATGCTCCTATAGGCTTGCCTAGCCTCCTCAACAAACGCTATTATTTTTTCAATCTTATTTAGGCGTTCAATCTTCTTCTGAGCGATTTCTAGGCGCTCCCTAAAATTATCTAGTCTAAGTCTAATTTCATTCAACTGAGACTCTAGGCTCTGAACCTTATATTTTAGGCTGGAGTATCTCTCCAAAGCTTCATCGTATACTCTCTGCGCCTTCTCAAGTTTTGAATAATCAAATTCAACTATCTTTGACTGTAAACTTGCCAGCTCTCCTTTAAGATTTTCTAAGATTTTCCTTTTATTAGCCGCTTCCCGCAACGTATTATTTAGGCGGGTCTCCTCAACTCTGATTTGATTGAGCACTTCTTCTCTCTTTGATTGAATTAATTGCAGATTTGAAAAAGTAGTAAGTAATGCGCGTCTTAAGTATTCAAGCTCTCTGATTCCTCTCTCAAGCTCATTTAATTGCTTTTCATAATCAGAGAGATCCATGTTCAATTGACTTAACAATCTATTCTTATATTCTGGCGAAAGATCTTGAAGACAGAGCGGACATTTGCTCTCTTTCATAAGACTTGAAATACGCTGTGTCGTTCGCTTAATCTCAGATTTCACATTCTCTTTTTCACCTTGCATGGTTGAAACTTGTGTAAGAATGCTGTCAATATGTAGCCGAATGTGCTCTAGCGAAGCGTCTGGAGCTAGGCCGAAATCCACCATCTTCTTTCTGCCATCTGCCTCCTGATTGTTAAGCAGTTCTAGACGCCTATTTAATTCACTTATTCTAGCCTTCCTTTCCCTTGCTTCATTCATCAATCTAGAAAGAAGGGCTTCAGTTTTACTGATTTCCGCCTCAAGCCTATTCTTCTTCATCATTATTTCTTCTCTTCTTTGACGTAGTATCCTAAGTTCCTCTAGAAGCCTTGAAGCCTCTCTAAGCCTCCTTTCAGCCTCATCTAAATGCTTTCTCGCATCACTTAGCTCAGTTTCCTTTAACGCTAGATCCTTAACGGTTTCCTCATATCTCTTTTGGATCTCGCCCACATTAGTTACATCCGGATCACGTTTAAGGGATTCTCTCTCGCTTTCATACCACCTTAGAACAGGTCTCAAGTTGGTCCAAGCAATCTCATAATCTGATATTCCAAATAATTGATCAATTTTCTTCTTTCTTTCACTAGGCGTCATGTCAAGTATTTCTTTAAGCTTTTCCTGCCTAACCCATATTATTTCACGGAAAATTTCCTTGTCTATTCCAGTAATGGCTTTCAGTTGCTCAAGAATCGCCTCATTTTTCATTTCGGCTATGAGCTTGTTGCCCTCGAAAAGTTTAAGTTTTTCACTGTCTTGACTTATGCGCCCCCCTCTTCTCCTTAATCCTCTAAATATCGTGTATTCCCTACCATTCGCTATGAATTTCAAAACTACTTTGCCGAGGCTTTCTCCCTCACGTAAAAGATAATCATAGCTTTTCCCTAATGGCTCGCCGAATAGAGCGAAGTCAATGGCATAAAGGATGCTGGTTTTCCCAGCTCCTAATCCACCTACAAGACAATTAAAACCCTCGGAAAACTTCACATAGGATTTTGTGTGAGACCTCACATTTTCAATAACTATGCTGTCAATCCTCACTATAATCCCTCCAAAACCTTCTTAACAGATTCCTCATCACCTTTAACAAGAAACTGCATTATGTCTAGGGCTATTCGAGCCCTTTTTTCAGCTTCCTCACGACTATAACGTTGGGAGAAAAATTGCAGAAAATATTCATATGATTTATGTCTCAGATCCTTTAATTCGCCGCTGAATATTTTCTGCACAGCCTCTTCAGGCAGATCTGCCTCCCTTAATAGAAGAACTGGATGAACGGTAAGAGCCTTCTTAGCGGCTCTCTTTATTCTTGCTAAATCAATTTCTCTCTTAGTTGACTCAACTGGCAAAACCCCCCTTAACACTGGAACTATAACGGCTCCCTCCTCATCGGCTTCGCTGACAAGCTTCTCCGCTAGCTCGGATATTTCCCGGGGCGTTAAGCCACTAAAATCCTTATCTACAACCTTAAACTTTCTTGGGCTCTCAAGCTTTATTCGAGTTAGCTCAACATCCCCCTTTCCGGTAACTTCAACATAATTAAATCCTTTCTCAATATTGGCATCCTCGTAACTAACGGTCTCCGTTGAACCGCTGTAAACAAGCATTCCATCCCGGAAAGACGTTTGTATTGGCACATGTATGTGTCCGCCAGCATAATAGTCGAATCCATCCGGCATGAAATTCGGTGAAATCTCAGTTGCGATTCTAGGGTAAACCCTGTTAACTTCCGGTATGTCGAGAGCCGCATGAAAAACAAAAATATTGAAAACGTTCTCGCGGGGTTTCGGTTTTTTCAATTCATAAAAGGCTGGCAGCCGCTTCTCAACCTGCTCCCTAGTTCTAAAATTCGGCACTCCATAAACGTAACAGTAATCGCTTTCCCAGCATGCCCCCTCATGTCTAGGCAAGTAGTAGATTAGTCCAGCAGCGTCCAGAGGATTAAGTATTGTGCCAGTTATAACGTTTGGAGCAGCATCATGTGAACCGTCAACGACGAGTGCCGGTATGTTAGCATCCTTAAGTTTTCTAAAACATCTTATTGCTCTCTCAAGCGTTATGTTTAATGGCCTAGCGTGATGGAATAAATCTCCGGCTATTATCATGAAGTTAGGTTTCAGTTCGATGGTTTTATCGACGACTTCGGCAAACGCCCTATCAAAATCCTCTCGTCTTTCACTAAGATTATATTGCTCATAGCCTAAATGGGTGTCAGCAACATGAACAAAACTAAACTTCCTCAAGTTCATCCCCATTGCTTCTCAGAATATTAATTAGTAACATAACGAAATTAATAATGTTTGAGGATAAGCTAGCATGAGGAAATATATTAGACGATTATGTGACGTACCTTCTTTTCTAGGTAAAAGAGCGCGTGAATTGAGGCATAGTGCATTCGTAATAGGTTTGCTTAGTCTCATCTGGCTTTTACTTAGAACTGGAACAAAACCATCTAGAATAGTTTATCCTTGTCAAAGAGCTGCCGCGAAGAATAGTTATCTCTGGCTATCAATATATCTAATTCCGCTACTTCACAAACTAGTTCAAAAACTATCTAGGAAAATTAATTCGAAAAAGATTCTCCCATTGTTTTTCGCGGTAATACTTGTTGTAGGAGCTGTTTTATGGAACATGTATGAGCAGCAGAGAAGAAGGATGGAGATACGTGAGGTGGGCTTAAAAATAACTGGAAAACTTGCCAAGTTTGAGCCATCATCAAGCATATTTGTCGTAAACGGCACTAGGGGAAATGACGGTGGAATCCTCAAATTAATAGATCTTATGGGTGAAAATGGGCTGCCATTCTACAAATCTCTGGAAAGCGGGAAAAATAAGGGTCCAAATGGGCTTATTGCCAGAGATGACGTCGTTTTAATTAAGGTTAACAGCCAGTGGGATCAGAGGGGTGGAACAAACACCGATTTACTTAAAGCATTAATTCAAGCAATACTGGATCATCCCGATGGTTTCGTCGGAGAAATAGTTGTAGCCGACAATGGGCAGGCTCAATATGGTTCTTTAGGAAATGGGGGAAGTTTCACGTGGAGTAAAAATAATGCTGAGAACATCTCCCAATCCGTACAGAAAGTTGTAGATTTCTTCGCCGAGAAAGGTTACAAAGTTTCAACCTATCTTTGGGATACGATAACCACTAAGCGTGTTAAAGAATACTTTGAAGGCGACATGGAAGACGGTTATGTTGTTAACGCCACGAAAAATCCTAGAACGGGAATAATGGTTTCATACCCCAAATTCAGAACCAAGTTTGGAACATTTATAAGCTTTAAGTATGGAATTTGGGACAACGTGACAAAAACCTATGATAGTGAAAAACTTAAAGTCATTAATGTTCCGGTCTTAAAATCCCATAGTGGATATGGCGTCACAGCATGCATAAAACATTATATGGGCGTTGTATCAGACAAGTTGACGGCTGCTCTTGGTGCACGTGCACATAATACTGTAGATGAAGGTGGAATGGGGACAGAGATGGCTGAAACAAGGTTTCCAACATTAAACATAATTGATGCAATATGGGTTAATGCTGTTCCAGGAGGAGGGCCAGCAACATCCTATGAAGAGGCTACAAGAGTTAATGTAATCGCTGCAAGCACCGATCCAGTCGCCCTAGATTACTGGGCTGCGAAATACATATTGCTTGAAGTTGCGAAGATAAAGGGTTATAGCGGCGTCAGTTCAATGGATCCTGATAACACTGGGAGCGGGTCATTCGGTCATTGGCTCAGATTATCTATGGAGGAATTGAAGAGAGCTGGCTATCAAGTAACAGTTGATGAGGATTACATGAATATTTATGTAGCGCATTATAGTGAAGGCTAGCCAAAAATGCTATGAGTAAAACCTCAACATGCTAGTTGACTTAATCTATCTTATGGGCGTAAGTTTAGGAAGCGGACAGCCCTTCGAGAAATCAGCCTCCAGAAAATTTAGGCATGTTCTGGGCTTAAGCCCATAGAGAATTAGAGCTCCATGCTTCCTCACTATCTTTAAATGTATATCCACAATGCTATTTAAGAGCTGGCTAACGGTCCTAGGATATCCGGGCTTAAGAATAAAGAAGCCGAGAGCCCGAGCTTCTCTAATCATAGTTGCACCTATACTTAGAAGTTTAACTGCCTCCTCTAGGCCATACTGCATTATGAGAGAATCTGTCCCAACAATCCACAAAGGCGGCTTACCTGTTAGCTCAATAAAACTACGCGCTAATCTACCAAGACTCTGAAAATCCTCTATTGCGTTTTCTCCATCAAGCTTGATAAGCCAAGGTTTTTTCACGGTCGCCAAAGTCCTGAAAATGCAAACTCTCAGATATTTCTCCAATATTTCTTTTGGCAATCCGGATCCGGTTGCTTGGCTCCACACTATGTTGTAATCGATTCCCGATGATGGTATAACTATTACGCCGGATTCCCTAGCTAGAAAATTGCAGCCGGTTGGAACAATAAGTAAATGATATTCTAGGGCTGAAACATTTTCTCCGATTTCAAGTAGAACTGTGGAGGATTGCGGCCATCCTCCGCCCAATAATCTGTCTAGACTCTCAGAACAAGATGTGAATCTCCCAGGCGGATTGGGCACAGGTTTAAACGCTTCTTTCCGTTCTGGAGTTTTCATTTTAAATGGGGTGAAAACCTTAAATCCTCCGTGAAGCGTGAATCCTAAACGTTCCTCCTTTACTTCAACGCCTCTCATTTTTCTGATGAGAAGATCACGATATAATCTGCCCTCAAGTCTTCCAGCTCTAAGCTGTAGGATTCCGTCAGCTACAAACCCTTCTATGCCTAAGCCTATTCTTTCCTGTCCAAATGGAATTTCAACGATGAGGAGGGTTGTGCATCCGAGAAGACGAGTTATCTTCCCTAAAATCGTATGGAGAAATTTTCTGGCTTCTAAAGGTTTTTCCAGCATCTGTGCTAATGCTGAATAGCTATCTATAACAAGCCGTTTAGCGTTGATTTTACTTATTTCCCTGAGAATCATGTTTACGATTGTGGAAGCCGCTTCCTTCTCCGTAGTCAAAAATTCCAGAAAACTGAACTTCCCCTCCTCTTCAAGCCTCTTAAAATCGAAGCCAAAATTCCTCATATTCTGAATAAAGGATTCATGGTCCTCAGCAAAGCTAACGTAAACTCCACCCTCATCATGGTCAACCGCCCCGCAATAAAGAAACTGCGCGGAAAAAATTGTTTTACCAGTGCCAGGATTCCCGGCTAAAACAATCAAGCTGTTTCTAGGAAAACCTCCTTCGAGAACGCGATCTAAGCCTCCTATCCCCGTAGAAACTACGCTTAATAAATTTTCCTTAGGGGATCCCAATTATCCGCCACCCTTTCATTCCTTAATTTTTCTACTCGACTGTATATAAAATTTGTAAGAAAGGCGGCTACACATTATTCGAAGATAAGATTTAGACCTCGATTTAAACATTCCTTACAAAATTGTTGAGAGGTTTTTCGGATAGAGTTAAACATATGTGTGGATAAACTTATTGCGGAGTCTTCGTTATTTCTATTAAATTATATGTTTGGCGATATTTCTGCGGAATATGTTTAAATAAATAGATTGTCTCATTATATTTCCATCTTGAGCGGATCGCG
Organism: uncultured Candidatus Bathyarchaeia archaeon; assembly: GCA_964398235.1. Lineage (GTDB taxonomy): Archaea > Thermoproteota > Bathyarchaeia > Bathyarchaeales > DTEX01 > DTEX01. Next base: position 18,565 of record CAYNMB010000006.1, read on the forward strand.
GATGCTGATAAAGGAGATAATTCTAGAAAACTTCATGTCATACGAATATGCTAGAATACCCCTTAAGCCAGGTGTAAACGTTATATGCGGGCCAAATGGATCCGGCAAATCATCAATTCTTTTAGGAATATCTGTTGCTCTTGGCCAATCCTATACTGAACGATCAAAAAGGCTTAGTGATTTAATAAGGTGGGGTAAAGATATTGGACGCGTAACAATAGTATTAGATAACTCTAGGGTGAAGGGACGTAGACCGGTTCGAAGAATAAATAGAGATGAAATTTATTTGACGAGGGTTTTAAGGCGTGATGGAAAATACTGGTTTGAAATTAATGGTGTTTCCGCAAGTAAAGCTGAGGTTTTGAGGCTTCTCTCATATTTTAATATTGATCCAGAAAACATGCTTATAATAATGCATCAAGACATGGCTGAACAATTCATTCTGCTCTCGCCGCAAGAAAAACTTAAACTTGTTGAATCAGCCGTTGGACTTGAACCCTACAGGAAGAACGTCATTGAAGCGCAAAATAAATTAAGTAAGGCAATCAGCCAAGAAGAAGCGCTCAAAAAGATGCTTGAATCCGCTGAACAGACATTAAATTACTGGCGTGAACAATATGAACGCTATCAAGAAAAGAAACAGCTCCTACTTAAAAGACGCTTTTTAGAGCGGGAGCTCGCGTGGGCTAGAGTTCTTGAAAAAGAAGAAGAGGTTAATAGGCTGCGGAAGATCATTGAAGAGAAAAAATCCAGTTTAAACACTATTGAAACCTCGATTAAAAATCAATCGAATACAGTTGAATTAATGCAGAGAGAAATCGTAAATCTAAGAAATGCATGGCGAAAAATGCTTGAGGAAAGAATTTCAATGGAGCGGGAGAAAGCCCGATATAACTCTGAGGTGGAGAAAAGCGAAGAAATACTTAATAAGATAAGAGAGCTCCTTGAGGAAGGGGCAAGAAACTTTAGAAATATCTCCATGGTTTTGCCGACAAAAATAGAGAATGCTGGAATGAGAAAGGAGCTGACGGAAGTTCAAGAATTAAATATTGATTTCACAAAAACGCTTGAAGTCTTAAATCAGTGGTTTAATTCGTTCAAGTCTAGAATAACTGAAATTGAAGGGTTAGCCGAGGTTTCAAAAATTAAGCTTGCGGATTTGGAAATTAGACTTTTAGATCTCATGGATGAGATACGTAAATTAGAGGATAAGATCGATGATACAATGGATAAATTGGTTGAGGGCAAAGTCAATTTAGCGCTCCTCAATTATCAGAGAAAAGAATTGCTTAAGGAAATTGACTCGCTGAACGAAGATCTAAATAACTTACTCTCGGATCTTGAGAATGCTGTTAAAAATGCTGAGGAAAAAGGACCGCGAATAGCCACTTTTAGAAGCCCTAGTGAAATTTTAGATGAAATTAGAGTTGTGGATGGAAGATTATTGGCGATGGCTGATGTTTCAGAGGATATAGAGAAAATGTATGAGTCTTATTCAAAACTCTACTTTGAACTTAAGGAGAAAGCTAGAATAGCCGCTGAAAACCGTGAAAAAACATTAGAGGAGGTTAGGGCTAGGATGGAGACTTGGAGAAACGTGGTCAAGGAACTCCTTAACAGCGTCAACGAAGATTATAGAAACATTCTTTCCAAAGTTGCTGGCAATGGATTTGTTCAGCTCATAAATGAAAACGATATTGAATCAGCTGGATTAGAAATCTACGTTGGTTTTAAGGGCTCGCGGCCAATACCGCTGAACATATATTCGCAGAGCGGTGGCGAGAGAAGCACTGCAACAATGGCTTTTCTGCTAGCCCTTCAGAAACATATAAAATCCCCCTTCAGGGCAATTGATGAATACGATGTTCACATGGATCCTAGAAATAGAGAGATGATGGCTAATCTTCTGATATCGGCTGTTAAGGGCGAGAATACCCAGTATCTAGTGATAACCCCAAATCAAATGTTTTTTGAAGATAAAGATGTGCAAATAATAATGGTTCAGAATATTGAAGGCAGATCAGTGGTTAAGGAGGCTGTCTAATCAAAACCATGAGTGAAAAGAAGGATCTAAAGAAGGCTAGGGAATATTTACAGAGAATAATAGAGACATGCAAGTCTGTTGAAGCGAAGGGGCTAGATCCATACTTAGTTGACGTGGATGACTTGATAAAAATTGTTAAAGAATATTTTTCGGAATGGAAGACTATTGAAGATTTATGTTTAGATACTGAGGCATTAAATCATATAGCATCCGTTGTTAAAATGCAGGGAGAATGGGTTAAAAAGAGGGCGACCGCGCTCTATAGAGATCCATTCTTAATTGAGGAAAAAATCCGAAGATTGCCCCTAGAAAATATTGTTAAAATTTTTCTCAGATCATGGCATCCTGTGATTGAGCTTGAGCAATTAACGATCACAACTTTTAGGGAGGCCCTAAAATATTGGACTGAGCTTCCTCCTCTAGATGAAAGATGGCGAAAAGTAGGCTATGTTAAAACTGAGCTTCAAACAATATCTCTTGAGGATGTTGTTAAGGAAGGCTTCTTGTTAACTGAATCTTTCGCGGAGGAGATGGAAAAACTGTGGCGTGAACTTAAAGACTTAACTTCCTCAAAAGGCAAAATTAAATACTGGGATTTCATTGGCTCAGACACTTATGAGGAAACCGTTAAAAGGGCTTATTTAACAAGTTTTCTCGTAACCTATGGCTACGCAACCCTAGAAATAAATCCCCTTGAAGAAAAAGTCTTTATATTGGCGAATGATAAACCATCTGAAAAGAGCGGTGGATCAACCTCCTTCCCAATACCAATAAGTTTTGAAGAGTGGATGAGATGGAAAGAAGGCGAAGAAGCTTAGAGAAAAAATCTTACTATGCATCAAAAATTAAGAGAGCTGCCCATCTACTTTTCTATAAAAGACACTTAATGCCCGGGGTTAAGGGCTGGGAGCTAAGAAAGGCGGTGGGTTCAGATTATCCAAAGGTTATAGAGATGCTCAACAAGTATCTGGAAAAGCTAGATTTAATGATTAAACCGGTCTTTGAAGAGGAGGCTGGCGTGCCGGAGAAACCAACCCTCGAGCAATATGATAGAGCGAGATTTTATGTTACTCTAAAGAGCGGTTTAACGCCTAAAGAAGCAAAACTCATGGGTTGGAGAATCGACGATATTGCAGCCTTATGTGTTTCAATAGCCTATATTACATCCAAAGGTGGAAAAGTCTCAAGAAAGGATTTGGAGGATCTCTTGAAAAGCAAAATACCTGGTTGGCGAGTAGACATGGATCTCAATCGTTT
>CAYNMB010000006.1:21965-36272 GCA_964398235.1 uncultured Candidatus Bathyarchaeia archaeon
TATATTTGGGTTGGAGAACAAGAGCCGAGGTTGATCAGAAAAAACTTATTGACCTACTACTTAGAACGGAAGTTGAGGTCATTTCTCAAAAAAAGGAGGGAGCCTGAGAGGCGCATTCCTCTCTGTTTGCAATATTTCCTCTTTTGATTGGAAAGATTACTTTTTTACTTTGCTCTCATATAGCAATACTCTATCTACTTCAGTGTTTAATCCAGGTTCTTTGCTGGAGATTGGATCTACGGCTTCCACCCATATCAGCCATCTGCTATTAAATGAATCGTAATTTACTCCGCAGTAAGTGTGTATTGGATATTCTTGATGCTCGTATCTAGAGCCAGGTGTCCATTTAATAGAAAATATTTCCTCTAAGTTAAGGCTCCTGTAATCTATTACATAGCTTACGAAATATTTGGTTAAGGCTGCTCCATTCACTGAATCCAAAGTTTTTGTGCCAATAAATACTGGACCCGATGAACCCGCAAATATTGAGCCATTTAATAGAAAATAATCAGGCTGTTGCTTCCCATCAACCGTGAGAACACCTAACTTCTTCCAATTTTTTCCATCGCTACTAACCGCTAAAGCCATATGAACTATTCCGGTGCCTGCTTTCCTAGCCTTATATAAGCAAAAGTATCTTCCATCAACTATATCTATCGTAGAGTCTCTGGCTTCGCCGCTGTCATAATCTTTATCGCCTTTTAATGCAAAGCCCCATGGCTTCCAGGGTCCCGCAGGGTCTTCCGCCACGAGGAGATAAGTTTCCCATTTGCTCTCAAATACTCTTCCTGGAACACCAGCTATGTTTCTTTCGGCAACATCTATAGAGAGGTAAAGATGATAGTTTCCAGTGAGGGGGTCGCGGAGAAACTGCTGATTTTCAATGCTTTGAACAGTTTTCCCTATAGATTCACTCAGTTCCTCCTTTGTTATCTGAGTTACAAGATCATAATTTTCTCCATCCCTAGACCTATAAATTTCCACGGCATAGCCGCGTTTCTCCGGCCTTAGCCTCGGCCTACTTGTTAACCAATATTCGCCATTCTCTTCATCTATCCATAGCTTTCCTGCACCGCTCCATGAACCCGGCTCAAAGGCAGGGGGATTAAGCAACACTTTTCTAAATTTCTTTTTTGCAAATACCGCTTGTGGAGGATACAAACCATGCCACATATTGCATCACTATATCCACTAATAATTTTTCTTTAATAATGATATTAAGGCTTGGTAACTATAAATAAACTACTAATTGAGGGGTGTTGATTTTTAACTCAAAAATACCATGCGTGGATTTATTGATTTCTGTTAAGAATTTCTGAAATTAATTCTCTAGCTGCCCGTCTCACTGCCCCCGCGCTATTTAATTCAGCCTTCCATCCAAGTCTTTTTATTTTAGTTACGTCTAGAAGCATTTCTTTAACATCTCCCCTCCATCCTCTGCCGCCATCTACGCCGCCAGTATACTTGATTTCAACATTCTTTAATTTCATTTCTTCAATAACGATTCTCGCTATTGTTGCTACGTTAACCGCGTCTTCTGAACCAATATTATATATTTCAACACGCTCGCCTGATTTCTCGTAGGCTACAAGAAGAGCCTTAACGCAGTCTTCCACATGTAAATACGATTTTCTTTGGGTTCCATCACCTAAAACTTCAAGGGTTCTTGGATTAGCCCGCAGCTTATTTATGAAGTCGTAAATGACTCCATGTCTGCTTCTTGAGCCAATAATATTTGCAAGTCTGCATATTACGCTTTTGAATCCAAACAGGTGAGAATAGCCGGAAATTAATGCTTCACATGCTAATTTAGAGGCTCCGTAAAGCGATATAGGCTTTAGGGGCCCATAGTCCTCCGGCGTCGGCATCTTTTTTGCTTCCCCATAAACTGTTGATGAAGAAGTGAATACAATGCTTTTACAGCGCTCACTTTCTCTCATGGCCTCAAGAAGATTATAGGTTGCAAGAATATTTTGCTCATAATCAATCTTTGTATCAACAAATCCTCTTCTCACATCTGGATTAGCTGCTAGATGGAAAACAATCTCACAACCTTCCATAGCCCTCTTAATATCGCTGGGATTCAGCAAATCTCCTACAATAAACTTAAATCTTGAATTTCCAAGCCACCGGGATATGTTTTCAAGTTTCCCAGCACTTAAATTATCAAGTACAGTAACATTCACTCCCCGCTCCATCAACAGATCAACCAAGTGGCTTCCTATGAAGCCAGCGCCACCAGTAACTAGGGCGCTAGCAAAACTAAAATTTAAATCAATCATAAATGCTAGGCCTCCAAACCTCTAGGCTTTATATGACTTCAATTAAGGTTATATACTTTCTTAAGTACTATCTTTTCTGTTAGGTGAAAAATCTTGCCAAAAATTAAAGTTGGACTAATTGGGGTTGGAAACTGTGCCTCAGCGCTTGTTCAAGGCGTATATTATTACAGAGATTCTGAAAAGAAAAAATATACTGGTCTAAGATATCCAAATATAGGCGGCTTCTATCCCGAAGACATAGAATTTGTCTGCGCCTTTGACATAGCTGAAGGTAAAGTTGGAAAAGACCTTTCAGAAGCAATATTTGCTCCACCAAATAATGTTAAAAAATTCGCGGATGTTCCAAAAACTGACGTAATAGTTTTTAAGGGCCCCGTTATGGATGGATTAAACGAATACACTAAGAATTTAGTTAAAGTTGACCCCTCAAAAGAAGTTGATGTTGCCGAGAAGCTTAAGGAAAGCGGTGCGGAAATAGTTGTTAATCTTCTGCCTGGAGGAGCGCAAAAGGCTTCCCTATGGTATGCTGAAGAGGCATTGAAGGCTGGATGCGCCTTCATTAATGCGACGCCAACAATCATTGCAAGCGATTCAAAATGGAGTAAGCGATTCTATGAGGCGAGGTTACCAGTAATTGGTGACGACCTAATGGATCAGATTGGCGCAACCTTTATTCATAGAGCTGTTCTTGAGGCTTTGAATAAGAGGGGAGTTTTAATTTCAGAAACATATCAGCTGGATGTTGGAGGAGGCACGGAATCAGCGGATATTGAGCGAGCATGGGGTACAAAACGGAAGATTAAAACAAAAACAATTAAGTCCACTCTGCCTTATATGGCTTCAATTGTAGCTGGCTCAACCGACTTTGTTGAATTCTTAGGCAATAGACGTGACAGCTTCATTTGGATTTCCGGCATATATTTTGGGGGAGCCCCATTTGAGCTAGAGCTGAGATTAACGACTTTTGATGCCCCTAACGCGGGGTCAATATTGTTGGACGTTATTCGTGCTACTAAAATTGCCTTGAATCGAGGAGAAGCAGGGCACATTCTGCCAATATCGGCTTACGCATTTAAGCATCCCGCTAAGATTCTGCCAATAAATGAAGCAGAAAAGCTTTTTGAGGAGTATGTGAAATAAGCGCTTTGGGGAAAGCCCTCTGTCAACCCTGCCGCTAAAACGTCATTTAAAACTTTGTGTGGCTTTGCCAGCCTCCCTAGTGTCTGACGTTCCTCATCAGAGGGAAAAAACCTTTAAAATTGGTTTAATAGGTAGAGCGCTGGCGATCTTCCGGGTTGATGAAGTAATAATTTATCCTGATCTTTTTCACATAGATCAGACAAAGGATTCAAGATTTATTGCAACGGTTTTATCCTACATGGAGACTCCACAATATCTTAGAAAAAGGATTTTCAAAATAATGCCGGAATTAAGATATGCTGGGATTCTGCCGCCGTTAAGAACCCCTCATCACCCCATAAGAAGCAGGAAAAAAGATTTGAAGGTAGGCGAATTTAGGGAAGGGGTGGTTGTTTCAAAAGATAGACATGGAATATTTGTGGATATTGGAGTGGAGCAACCAATTCGAATTCAAGCCGCAAATGCCCGCATACCTTTAAATTCCCGTATAACGGTCAAGATAATTAGTGATGGAGATAATCCAAAAGCGATTTTAGCAAGTCCAGAAGACATCAAAATTTATTGGGGCTATAAAGTTAAAGTTTCTAAAATATCCTTTAGCCGGATGATTAAAAGCGGAAACTTCGATATGGTCATAGCGACATCCAGATGGGGAGAACCCTTCATGAAAATTAAAGATGAATTATTGAGAAGATGGATGAAATCAAAAAGAGTGCTTGTGGCGTTTGGATCTCCAACACAAGGGCTTCATGAAATAGTTAGGCAAGAGGGTGAAAAATTAAGGAATATAGTTGACTTTATAGTCAATATGATCCCTAGACAAGCTACGGAAACCGTTAGAACTGAAGAGGCGCTTTATGCAACCTTAGCCATATTAAATATGTTGACCGAAGCCCCGTAGAAAGATCGTTAAGACAAGTTATGTTCCAATTATAATGTTTCCACTTATTTTCCTCAATGTAGCGATGGCTGAAAGAGCTGCTATGTAGCTTGTTTTTGGATTACTTGGGGACGGTTTGTTAATAGTTTTTGTATAAATTTCGCCGAACTCTCCCTTTACATGAATCTCATGAATAATGTTTTCTATATTTGGATCAGCTATGATTCTAACCCTAGTTCTCTCTGGACCTATACTGGCTAGGCTTAATGATGCTGCAACATTAATGTTCTGTGGGAAGAGTTTAACAGCCTCTTTAGCTGATCCCTCATAAAGAACACGCGGCTCTTTAAGCAAGGATAAGTTGATTCCTTTTTGCTTAATATAGGGAGCTCCCTCTAAGCTTTTTGGCGGCTTCCTAGTTGTTAATGTTACCTCGCTGATTGATTCTAGGGATGCTGATTTTATGTTATCTAAGCCGACTATTGCACCGGAAGGCACGTAGATTTTTCTACCATTCTTTTTAGCAACTTTTAACATGCTGTTAAATAAGTCTTCATCTAACAATGCGCCAGTGCTCATGATCATTAAATCCTTATTTTTTGATAGAGCCTTTATGGCGTATTGTTTAACAGCCTCTTGGGAGGCAGCCTCTATAACTAATTGAACATCATCTCTATCGAAAATCGCCTCAATGCTTTCAGCTATTAGAGGCTTATGTTTAAGTTTAGAAACTAGCTTTTCAGCCTTTTCATGAATTATATCATAGAGTATTATGAGGTTTATATCCCCCGCTTTTCCGGAATCTATTGCCTCCGCTATGAGTGTGCCTATTGCTCCACAACCAATTAATCCGGCGCCTACTCCCGTATAAATCCCCTCTCAAATTCTAAACTTTTGAATAGCCTATTTCGCAATCGATTCATGTGTAATAAGCGCGATAACTTTAAATAAGATTTTCCTAGTGGAATATCTGAAAAGTTTTAAGGACAAAGGTGTTTGATGTGGAGACGCTCTTATTGATAGCTCCAATAGCAGGATTTTCTTCGGTCATCTATGCAGTTTACATGTTCCATTATGTGAATAGGAAGAGTGCTGGAAGCAAAAGAATGAGAGAAATAGCGGACGCCATACGTGAAGGTGCAAAGGCTTATCTAAGACGCCAAAATATGACTTTGGGAATATTCGTCGCCATTATGGCTACGATTATGGGGGTTGCATTATTTGCCGCAAACGGGAATCCAGCTGACGCTTTCGCCGCGTCTCTATCATATGTATTTGGCTCCGTATGTACAACAGCAGCGATGTATCTGGGCATGAATACTGCTGTTAGAGCGAACGTTAGAACAGCTAATGCCGCTAGGAAAGGATTAAGCAATGCCTTTCCGATAGCCTTCTTCGGCGGCTCAGTCATGGGATTTTCAATAGTGGGGTTATCTCTACTTGGAATAAGCATCCTCTACCTGATTTTCGGCAACCCGGAGATAGTTCTTTACTTTAGCTTTGGTGCAAGCGCATTAGCGCTCTTCGCAAAGGCTGGCGGAGGAATATACACTAAAACAGCCGACATTGGCGCGGACCTTGTAGGCAAAGTTGAGCTTGGAATACCGGAAGATGATCCGAGAAATCCAGCGGTCATAGCGGACAATGTTGGAGACAATGTTGGCGATGTGGCTGGAATGGGCGCGGACTTAACGGACTCTTATATAGCAGCCGTAGTAGCCGCTATGATACTTGGATACGCGATCAGCGGCCCCTTCAGAGAAATATATGTCATGTTGCCAATACTTGTCGCAGCCATCGGCATATTTGCATCACTTCTTGGAACCCTTTTTGTAAGAGTTAGAGAAGGAGGGGACCCAGGTGCAGCGCTTAATAGAGGCACATACGCCACATGCATTTTCTTCGCCATACTGCTCTTCGTATTAATCAACATGCTTAATCTAGGTAAACAGGGATGGGGAGTTCTCCTAGCAACTTTAGCGGGTTTGGCGGCCGGCGTCATAATTGGCATAACAACGGACTACTTTACATCGATAAATAGGCCGCCAGCCATTAAGACGGCTATGGCATCCCAGACTGGTGCAGCGATAAATATACTGACCGGTTTCTCGTATGGCGTATTAAGCATTATTCCGCCCATAATTGGCATAGCGGTGGCAACCATCGTATCATGGTATGCGGCGAGCTTCTTTGAAGTTAGCCCAATATATGGTGTCTCCATAGCCGCCGTCGGCATGCTTGCAATGGTTAGCATGATAATATCCTCAGATGCCTATGGACCTATCGCCGATAACGCTAAGGGGATAGCTGAGCAATCCGGCTTAGGCGAAAATGTCGTAGCAATTGCAGATAAGCTTGATGCGGCTGGGAACACGTCTAAGGCTATAACTAAGGGCTTTGCAATAGGTGCAGCAGCCCTTACGGTTCTATCGTTGCTTGCAGCCTATAATGAAATTGTTGGTCTAGAGATGATAGATGTAACTAAGCCAACAGTCATTTCGGGAATGTTCATCGGTGCCATGATGCCGCCTGTGATTTCAGCCCTCCTAGTGCTAGCAGTTGGAAAAAACGCGTTCAGAATGGTTGAGGAAATCAGAAGGCAATTTAAAGAGATTCCGGGCCTAATAGACGGCAAAGCAAAGCCGGATTATGCAAAATGCGTTGATATAGCAACTAAAGGCGCCTTAAAAGAATTGATGAAAACATGTCTGCCTGCAATTATTGCACCAATTGCAACCGGACTAATATTAGGAAAAGAGGCGCTTGGAGGCTTTCTGGCCGGCAGCATAATGACTGGAATAATCTTCGCAATCTTCATGGCTAATTCTGGGGGACTATGGGATAACGCCAAAAAGTACATTGAAGAAGGAAAGTTTGGAGGAAAGGGTTCCGATGCCCATAAAGCTGCCGTAATAGGCGACACGGTTGGAGACCCATTTAAAGACACAGCTGGCCCAACCTTAAACACTATGATAACTGTTATGTCGCTTGTTTCCTCAGTTTTCGCTCCATTAATAGCGCAAATATCGCTGTTCTCGCTGCTTGGACTTTAAAAATCAATCATTTTTTATTCTTATCCTGTTAATTTTCATATCGGCTCAGGAGAGTAAATGTATATTTCCAATTCGAACCTTCTCCAAATACTTTTTTGCTACTTCGTAGCATTCATAAGCATGCTTCCTGCTGGTTGTAGGTAAATCATCCATGACATATTGGGGATAAAAGGCGAGAAGCGTATAGGGTATATGTGGATCTATGCTGGCGATAAACTCAGCTATTCGCTTAACTTCATAGACATCTATATATCCGGGGACTAGGAGCGTGCTGGCCGTTAAAATTGGAACTTCAAGCCGATCTTGAAAATATTTTTCACCAATCATCCTAAAGTTTTCAAAGGACGCTTTGTTAGAGGCGCCGCAAAGAGCTTTATAAAGGTTTTCATCCCAAGCCTTTAAGTCAAACTTCACGATTCCACCACTTTTAAACGATAGCTCCGCGGCTTTTTCGGCTAAAACCTTCGTCATGTTGCCGTTTGTTTCCCAGCATACTCTGAATATACGTTTTTCAGCCTCCGCTCTTTCCATCGCTATTTCACTTGTCCTTATTGCATGAGGCATCTGAACAGAGGGGTCGCCGCCAAAGAAGCATATGCAGGAAACCTTTGCATTAACTTTGCTTGCTAGCTCTTCACTACTTAGATAAGGACGTAGCTTTTGAGACAAATATCTATAATGCCAATTTTGGCAGAAGAGACAATCAAGACTACATGCGCCGTAGAAAACCGCTAGATTCATATAACCAACTTCAGCTGTCGGCTTATATGCATATTTTGGGTAGCCTGCTCCCGTGCAACCGGGGCAAAACCACCATGCAACACAATTTGTTGGAAGTGGGTCATAATACCATTCTAAAATCCCCTTCTCCGGGGTCCCGCCTAAACGTATTAATCTTCCATTAACATTTCTGGTTAATCCACAGAAACCCTTCTCTCCATCCTTTAACGTGCAGTTGTTTGCACACATGCCGCAAGTTATTCCACCTAAACTCTTCGGTGGCTTTGAAGGTAGATCAAAGATTTCACGTGATCTTTTTCGAATTAAATCAATTATCCTCAATGCCTCTTCAGGCTTTTCCTTGATGCATTCAGCACATACACCTAGATTGCTGGATATGAGAGGCGAATCTTTTCCACAGATTGAACATTTCCCCATGCTTCTTCACTAAAAGAATATCTTAGTCATTGCTTTAAACGTTATTAAATGTCATCTTTTCATATCATTACATTATGGTGATGTCTCCATGAGCAAACTTGAAAATGAAATCTTAAAATTGTTGAGGGAATCTGAACCCCTAACTCTCATGGAGATCGCGGAGAAACTGAACAAGAGCCCTAAAGCAGTCTTTAGATCTCTGAGAAAGCTTTTTGAGAAGGGTAGGATCAGCTGTGATGCTAGGACGAGACGATATACTATAGAAAAAGATTATGAACAGGAAGAGGAAGAAAGAGGCTGATCTCTGAAAAATAGAGGAAATAATGGATGTCAAAAACCGTTATAAGTTTTTTAGGATGTCCGGTTTGTCGCTAGCTATTCCATCAACCCCTCTTTTTGCGTACTCTCGCGCTTCTTCAAGCGTATTTATTGTCCAGACACTAACTTTCAAATTATTTTGATGAGCTTTCTTCACCAATGTTGAATGTGCAAATCTGTAAAATGGAAGTATGTAATTTGCTTTAAGCTCTAACGCCGCTTTTATTGGATTTCTATGTCTTATGTAAATCAGTCCCGTTTCAACTTTTTCATCAATTTCCCTAACTCTTTTTATTGCATCTTCATGAAACGATATTATTATCACATTGTCCCTTAACCCCTTCTCCCTAACAATTTTTAGAACCCTATCCTCTATGCCCGTTTCCTTCAATTCAATAAGTATCTTCACCTTCCTATCAAGAAAATCTAGGGCCTCCTCTAGCGTGGGTACTTTCTCACCCTTATCTGTAACAAGCCTCTTTATCTCCGCTAGGGTCAACTCCCTAACTAGACCCCTACCGTTCGTCGTTCTATCAACTGTTTCATCATGTATAACCACTATTTCATTATCCTTCGTTTTTCGGACGTCAAATTCAATTGCATTAACGCCAAGCTCAATTGCCTTTGCAAAACTGCGTAAGGTATTTTCCGGCTCGTATGCTCTTGCGCCCCTATGACCTATGCGGAGTTCAACCATCCTAGATTGCCTCTACTATATCAGCCATCATTCTCTTTCTTCAACAACTATTTTACATCTAGTCACTAAAGCTGCTATGACGCCTAGGGCGGCAACCCATGGAGCAAGCAAAGTCCCTATTAAGCCAACCGTCACTGGCATTTCAAGTAGAGTTTCACCCTGCTCATTTTTTACAACAATCCTTGTAACATTCCCCTTACGTATCAGCTCTTTAACCTTTTTAATCAATTCGTCTGAAGATACTTCATACTCTTCTCGACTAACCTTTTTTTGTGGCGCACCACAATATGGACAATAATTCGCATCTTCCGATATTTCTTTTCCACAACTTATACAAGAAACCATATTATCCCCAAGCATATTACTAGACGCTTCTAAAATTTAAAGATGTATATTCGAATCCCTAACCAGCCTTTTCATTAGTAGGATTCCATCTTTTCCAGCACCATAATAGTTTTTAAGAATGCTAAAAACTCGGTAGCCAAACTTAAAATATAGGTTTCTTGCAACCAAATTGTCAACACGTACTTCTAAGTAACATTCTTTGGCTCCGGATTTTCTTAATGCTTCTTCAATAGATTTTAGTAGAAGTGAACCTATTCCTTTACCCCTATACTCAGATTTAACATCAATAGAATATATGTGCCCAACAGTTTTTCCTCTAAAATTTTCTAGGGTGCCTATCACAAAGCCAGCAATACGCTCATTTAAGGTTGCAACAAGAAATATGGAGTTGGAGTCTTCAACAAGGGTTTTTATAAATGAAGGTGTAAAAGCATCTTCCGGAAAGCATTCAACTTCTATTCGATAAATTTCCTCAAGATCCGAGATCTCAGCTCTCCTTATTCCGACTTCTGAACCAGACATAACGAATAAATCACTTAACCAAGAAATATATAAACTAAATGGCAGCCTCCAAACTAAGAGGAATATACGTAGTCTTAATATCGGTTAGAGAAAATATCTTGGTGAAAGTTGGCGCTTTAGGGGAAATTTTATTTGAAAAAGGTTTATACGCATATGTTGGCTCAGCCCAAAACAATTTGGAGAAAAGAGTAAAGAGACACTTTAGGAAAAACAAGCCAAAATTTTGGCATATAGACTATTTGCTCGAAAATAAGGAGGCGGAAATCATTGAAGTTTACTACAAGGAGGCGGAGAAAAGCGAAGAATGCCAAGTCGCAGGAGAAATTAAAGAAGTAAGTCAACCAATATCTGGCTTCGGGGCATCGGATTGTAGCTGCATAAGCCACCTCTTCAAGCTGAATGACCCTAAAAGCTTTAGAAAAATCGTACAGAGAAATGGGCTAACAAAATTAGAGATAAATGAAGTTATTAATTAATGGCATAATAAAATCTTTAAATGATGCGCTTCTCTAATCCCTTAAGAGGCTGTGAAATGAAGGTTAAAGTAAAGCTTTTCGGAGTGCTTAAAAGAGCTTTCGGAAGCGATAGTCTTCTTTTAGAGTTAAGCGAATTCTCAAAGCTGAAAGATTTAATCGATAAAATTGTGGAGGAATCCCCCTCATTAAGGAATGTGTTGCTTGATCCTGAGCTAATGGATCCTCGTCCCCACATGATAATACTTGTTAATGGTGTGGAAATAAGCGCGTTAAATGGTTTAGAAACAAGCCTCAGGGATGGGGATGAAATAGTGCTCATACCGGTGATTCACGGCGGAAGAAGAGATGCTATTTAAAGATATTCTGGAAAGCGTGACCAATGCTCATGAACAATTTTCCATTCCCCATCCCTCTTGATAAGAAACATTGAAACCCTAGATTTTACATGAAATCTCCTATTCCTTATCTGACCACTATAGGTTATAATGAATGATGCAACCGCCGCGTCATCAAACAAATTTATTTTCCATTCCTTAATCTCATAGTTATATTCCTTAAGCACGCGTAGTGCATCAGCTTCCCTCTTTAACCCATCAAGCCCCTGCCTATTAAAGGGAGGCCAATCATCAAACTTCGTATAATTCTCTTCATCTATCGTTTCCCTAATCATTTTAGGATTTTTGTTTCTTATTCCATCGATACGTGCAATTATAATGGATTTTATCGCGTTTTCCGGCGTGGCGGGAACTGTTTTTCTTAACGGTGTTCCACATCTCCAGCAGAAATTATCTGTTTCAGAAACCTCTGCTCCACATTTTGGACATCTTGGCATAAACCTCAACCTGCATCATTATTTAAAACAATATTCCATACAATATTATATGCCCTAAGCAAAAATATAATTGCTTAGAGGGGTTCGGCTTGATAGGTTTCTCGAGTTTAGCTTCTCTTCCTCGCTTAAGAGATTATGTGAGTTGCAGAGTCTCAAGCTACGATAAGACTGGCGGAAATAAGGATGCTTGGCTGATCAGAGGCGGTGAGAGAAAGATAATAGCGGATATTAAGGGACCGGCATGTATAAAGCATATATGGATGACTCTTGGACTACCGCAGGAAGACTATCTTCGCAGAATAGTTTTGAGATTTTATTGGGATAATTGTTCAGAACCTAGCGTTGAATGTCCAATCGGAGACTTCTTTGGAATGGGACATGGAATACGAAAAAACTTTGTTTCTCTTCCACTTCAAATGAGCCCGCAAGATGGTAAGGGATTTAATTCATGGTGGCCGATGCCATTTAAAGAAAGAGCCATAATAGAAGTTGAGAATCAGGGTGAGAAAGATTATTGGCATTATTTCCAAATAAACTATGAGCTCTATGATTCCGTCAAGTTTGTGGAAGGCTTAGCCTACTTTCATGTGCAATGGAGACGGGAAATGGATACTGAGGGTTGGGCGTATAAAGAAAAATTTAGTGCCGAATCAATGAAGAAGGATCAAAGATGGCATAATATTGACGGAAAAAATAATTATGTGATTCTTGAGGCTGAGGGAAACGGAATTTACTGCGGAGCTCATTTAGATATTGACTGCTTTTGTAGGAACCCTAACGATTGGTATGGTGAAGGGGATGAAATGATATTCATTGATGGTGAACGATTGCCTTCGATAAATGGAACTGGAACTGAAGACTGGTGTAATTGCGCCTATTGTCCAAGACAGGAATATAACGCACCATATCATGGAGTAATCCTATATAATGGAACGAAGAGCTGGCCCTGGAAAGGTAAACAAACTGTTTATCGCTACTATATTGAGGATCCCATAAGGTTTTACAAGAGCATTAAAGCGACGATTGAGCATGGGCACGCCAACACCTTTAGTCTCGATATTTCAAGCACAGCCTACTATTATCTTTCGGAGCCGAAGAGAGGAGGCCCGCCTTTACCGCCGGTTGAATATAGGCTTCCAAGACCAGATGAAGAGGTCTATGTTCCAGAAAAATGAGATGGAGAATTAAAGATAGGCAGCTACCATGGTAGTTTACCATGCTTTCTCACATAGTTCACTAAGCCGCCGCTAACCAGAATTTCAAGTAGGGCTGAGGGTATAGGTCTAATTTCATACATTTCATTTCTTGTCAGGTTTTTTATGTTGCCCTCCAATAAATTGACCTCTAGCATATCCCCATTCATTATTTTGTCAACATCTTTACATTCGATTGCCGGCAATCCGATATTTATGGCGTTTCTATAAAATATTCTTGCAAAAGATTTTGCCACCACGGCGCCTATACCTATATGCTTCAAAACTAATGGAGCTTGTTCCCGGCTTGAGCCGCAACCAAAGTTTTTACCAGCTACGATGATATCTCCTTTATTGACTTTTTCTGCAAAGCCCGGTATAAGTGCTTCCATTGCATGTTTAGACAACTCATCCATGTCAGTTATGCTAAGCTTGTATTTTCCAGCAATAATTAAATCCGTATTTATGTCGTCGCCAAACTTCCAAACTTTCCCCCTAATTATCATATTTTTCGCCTCCTTTCTACTCGACTAATCTTCTAGGATCCACTATTCTACCCTCTAGGGCTGATACTGCAGCCGTCGCTGGTGAAGCCAAATATATTTCGGCCTCCGGGTTACCCATCCTGCCCTTAAAGTTTCTATTTGAAGTTGAGAGACAAACCTCTCCAGGAGCAAGTATGCCTTGATGGGCGCCAGCGCATGGACCGCATCCAGGATTAGAGACTAGACAACCAGCCTTAACAAATGTTTCAATTAGTCCTTCTTTAAGGGCTTGTAGATAGATTCTCCTCGAGGCAGGTATGACTATTACTCTAACACCTCTTTTAACGTTTTTTCCTCTAAGTATTTTCGCCGCAACTCTTAAATCATCTAGTCGCCCATTTGTGCATGATCCGATAAAAACTTGGTCAATTTCTATGCCTTCAACTTCTTTCACAGGCTTAACGTTGTCAACATGGTGAGGGCATGAAACTTGTGGTTCAATTTTAGAGGCATCTATGCTTATTTTTTCAGAATAATCGGCGTCTTCATCGCTTCTCAATGCAGCTATCTCATCCTCTTTCACTTTCACTCCTAAATTCTGTAGATACCTAATTGTTTTTTCATCGGGTTCAATTATGCCCGTTTTAGCCCCCATTTCAACAGCCATGTTACATAGTGTTAAACGTCCATCTATGCTCATGTCTTTTACAGTTGACCCTGAGAATTCGATAGCCTTATATGTTGCGCCGTCAGCTCCAACAGTTCCTACAATCTTCAAGATAACGTCTTTGGGTAAAACCATCGGCGGCAGAGAACCCTCCACCTCGATTCTAATGGATTCCGGAACCTTAAACCATAATTTGCCGGACATGAATACGGCTGCCATTTCTGTTGAGCCTATTCCGGTTGCGAAAGCCCCTAAAGCT
>CAYNMB010000007.1:0-20358 GCA_964398235.1 uncultured Candidatus Bathyarchaeia archaeon
AAAGAGCATTTAATTGATAGAATTAGAACCGGTGCTCCTGGCGGTGGATACATTCTTGGCTCCGAAGGTGGCATACCGCCTGAAATGAGCCTAGAAAAATTTGAAGTCTTTCTTAAAATGAGTAAAAAGTATAGGAGGAACATGCCTTAAAACCTTAACAGACCGAATTTATTTTAAGAGATGGAGGATGAATACACATAAATTTATCCTTAAGCAATAATTTCTTAGGTGATTTTAATTGACTAGAGCTCTCTATCTGGAGGACAGCTATCTCAAAGAATGTACTGCAACCATCGTTAGAGTCATGGAGGGAAAACGGGTTGTTCTCGACCAGACAATATTTTATCCTAGGGGTGGGGGACAGCCGCATGATACTGGAAAGATAGTGCGTGGAGATGAGGTTTTCAAAGTAGTTTATGTTGAAAAATCTGGTGGTGAAATAATTCACGAAGTTGATAGAGAAGGGTTAAAGGAGGGCGATAAGGTTCAATGTATTCTTGATTGGGATAGAAGATACAAATTTATGCGCAGTCATACAGCAACTCATCTTTTAGCCTCATTAATCTGCAATGAAACCGGCGCGCTTGTTACAGGGAACCAGATTGGAGAAGATAAGGTGCGTATAGATTTCAGCCTAGAGGGGCTAAACAGAGAATTAGCCATGAAGTTTGTTGAAAAAGCCAATGAAATTCTTAGAAAAAATATACCAGTCAAATGGTATGAACTTCCAAGGGAAGAAGCGCTAAAAATTCCAGGCGTCATAAAAATGGCTGGAGCCCTTCCACCTAACATACCCTTCCTGAGGATTGTGGAGATAGTTGGTGTTGATAAGCAAGCTGACGGCGGGACACATGTCAGAAATCTCAGGGAGGTTGGACAAATAAGGCTCTTAAAGGTTGAAAGCAAGGGTAGACTTAATAAACGAGTGTATTTTACTCTCGAAAAACCTTCTTAAAAATTATTTCAAGGTGTGATTTTGCGTCTCCACATTCATAAAAAGGCTTTTAGAACTCTTGGAATCTCTGAAAGTTTTGTTAAAGGCTTAAGTAGAAGATCCGTTTTAGCCGGAGTTGTCGCTAGAAGCGATGGAATAATCGATGGATTTGTTTTCTCTAGGGCAACTGTAGGCGGGATGGATGCAACCGACAAAATAATAGAAATGTATAAGGCATTAAATAGATTCGACATAAATATCCTCATGCTGAATGGATGCGTCATAAGCTGGTATAATGTAATAGACTTAGAGAGAATTTATAGGGAGCTATCTCTCCCGCTGATTTGCGTGACGTATGAGGAATCCGAGGGATTGGAGAAATACTTCCTTGAACTTTTCCCATCCGACTGCACTAAACGTATAGAGATTTACCGTAGAAATGGTCCTAGAACGCCTATAATTCTTCGCACTGGACATAAAGTTTACATTAGGTTTTTTGGCATGAGTCTAGAAGAGGCAAAGGGAATTTTAAATAAGCTCACGTTACATGGTGCCATACCAGAGCCATTGAGAATCGCCCGTCTCCTAGCGAGGGCAATAATAAAAAGTTTTAGAAATGGCGACCTCAGCCAATAATCCGAACAGTTGTACCTAGGGCTTGTCCAGGCAAACCTCTTCTAAAGCGCGCTCTGACGAGTCCCTTGTTTCCATGCGGGGAAAGAATTACCCCTACAATAGTGTTTTTCTTTCCATCCGTCCATGCAACCTTCCGTCCAACAAGTTTGCTTGCCTCTGATCTTGACCTAACGTTTGGAAACAGTATTAAACATTCTCTTGATCTCTGAGTTCTAGGTCCCATTCTGTAGTTAACAATAACGCCTTCAAGTTCGAGGGACATGTATTAATGCCTCCTCTCTATGGGATAATCAATTTGATAATCTCATAGGTTTCCATTATTTTTCTTTGAATTCGGAATTGAATAAATAAATTTATTCTTTTTTATCTCCATTTACATAATATTTTGTGAGAAGCTGTTGCTCAGGCCTTTTAAGTTTGTCAAGGCTTTTCCACTCTTCAATATCTACTTTGCCACCAACCTGTTCTTTGATGCTTTTCGCTATTTTTGGACCTATGAGAGGAAGGCCAATTAGCTTGCCTATTGGGGCTTTTCTTAAATCTTCTATGGTTCTAAGTCCAGCATTGTAGAGTATGCGTGCTCTAACTCTTCCGATGCCTTGAAGCCTTGCTATTGGCAGAAGCTCCGCCTTAACACCCTTCTCAACTCTCTCCATGAGTTCAGCGATTTTTGGAAGATATTGTTTATATCCAAATAATTTTGCTAACTCATATGAAGCATAGAGAAGCCACCTAGCAGTCTCCGTTAAGTGATATAGGTCTCCAGGCTCAACCCCAAACATTTCAATTATCTCATCTTCAGAAAACTCTTCTATCCAAGCGTTTAAGACAAGCGCTGTCTTAACCTCGCTTAGAAAAATCTCATACTCTATTCTGTCAATCCATTCATCAGGCGGAGCTATAAGAAATTCATCGCGGTGTTCATTAACAAAAAGAGAAAGCCTACCGATTTCGCCAGACAGAAGCCTAACTTTTGGAGCCATGTCGGGAGTGTGAGAAATCATGTGTAAGAGGCTTATATTAGTTATCTTGGGCACCACGGACTTGAGTGCATCACGAATTATTATCGCCGAAAGAGGATCAATATAAAGTTGTGAAACCCTTAAACCGAAATCCGTCGCTCTCAAATAATCTCTTTCATATTTTATCATTCCCTCATTGTAAAGGAACCTTAGTATTCTTCCTATCGTACCCTTTATCATTCTAATATCGTATTGGAATGCATACAACGTTTTTCCGAAGAAGTCATATACGCCTTGCTCAGAAAAAGCGAATTCTGAGGCTATTGTCGCGAGAACATGGCTTCTAAGAACCTTTTCAACACCAAGCTTAGACCATATTCTCTCGGGTTTGGCGAAAATGAAGCTCTCCATCAAATAGTCTCTTTCATCCTCAGACTTTGCGATTAGAATTGCTTCGCCAATTTCATCATATTTAGGTCGCCCCGCCCTGCCAACCATCTGCTTATATTCGAGAACCGTGATTGGATAATAGCCGTATCCCGGCACATAGCGTCTATAATCGCTTATAATAACCATTCTAGCCGGCAGATTTACGCCGAACGCTAGAGTTGGAGTAGCCGTTAAAATCTTGATTTTCCCCTCTCGAAATGCGTCTTCAATTATCTTTCGATGGATTCCGGAAAGCCCAGCGTGATGAAACGCAACGCCGTTTCTAACCAACTCGGCTAGAAGCTCGCTTATCCTAGTTCTCTCCCCTGAGGATTGAATGTTTTCAGCAACCCTCTCTAAAGCCCTCTTCAAAGACTTTGTTATTAAATCACTTAATTCTCGAGAAGCCTTCCTGGCTAAGCTAACGGCGTTTTTTCTTGTAGAAGCAAATATTAGCACCTGTCCACCTTGTTTAATGCCGTGTAGGGCGAGATTTATTACCGGATGTTTAACTGACTGGTTTATTTTGATTGAGCCGCCATCTTTAAACTGGATTTCATCGCCTAAGAGAACGCCTTCCCTTAGCTTAACTGGCCTCCATTCCGTTGTTATTGTAGCAGCCTTAAGCCATTCAGCAATTTCATCAGAATTTCTGACGGTTGCGCTTAAAGCCAAAATTTGAATGTTTGGGTTCATCTGCATCAAACGCGCTAGGACAACCTCAAGCGTCGGTCCTCTTTCAACCTCATTAAGTAAATGAATTTCATCCGCAACAACCAGAGATATTTCTCCTATCCATGGAGCCCTATGCCTTAAAAGCGAATCGCATTTCTCGTTGGTTGTCACTATTATATCGAATTTGCCAAGCCATGAATCACTGCTGTCGAAGTCGCCGGTACTTATACCTACACTAATATTTCTGCCATTAGGTTTCTTTATAACCGTGTACTTCCTAAATTCCTCATATTTCTCATTTGCTAAAGCCCTAAGCGGCGTTAAATAAAGAACTTTACCATTTCTTTCAAGAACATGCTTAAGTGCGCATAGTTCAGCCACCAGAGTCTTGCCGGAAGCCGTGGGACTTGCCAAAAGAAGATTTTTGCCTTCCAGAGCACCGGATTTTATGGCTTCTTCTTGCGGTGGAAAAAGAGATTTTATGTTTGATTCAATCAAAATCCTCTTTACTTCTGGATGAATGTTTAATTCTTCAGTAAGCAAGGCTATAAACCCTTTTTTATGTTTTCTTTAAATAGCCTCTCCTAGGTTCATAGAGCGTTCCTTCACGTATCATTTGCGCTATCAATTTTTCAGCTTCACCTCTAGATATATCATATTCGCTACTAAGCCTTTCCAAAAGATCCGCTCTGTTGACCATACCATACTCTCTTTCCATTTCAACCACAGTGTTTAGTATAGCTCTAAGCTTGTCTTGCATGCTTTTAGGCTTTCCAACCATTATTATATCGATGTCAAATTTACGTGATAAAACATCTATGCCAACCTCCTCTAGGGATCTCCTAGTTATCGCTATTGCTGCCTCAGCGTCCTCGGGCAAAACAACATCTCTAAGCGCTGCACGCGCCCTAGCTTCCGCTATTCTAACCAGCGACTCAAGCTGGCGGGCGGTGATGGCGACTGGGGAGCCCTCACCCTCACTTGCCGAGCGCATAGCCAAATAAAACTCCTTAAGACGCTCCATTGCTTCAGACGTGAGAACCGGCTTAATATTGTTTCTCGCATAGGCTATATATTTCCTTAACAAATCTGGTGGAATCGGCGGCTCTACCGGCGGAGCCCTCCTCATATGCAGCTTCAACAAATGCTCACTCATTCTTTCATCGCGTTCTTTCTCTGGAACATCTCTCAAAACAAAAATTAAATCAAATCTTGAAAGAATCGTTACTGGCAGAGATATGTTTTCTGCAACAGTTCTATATGGATCATATCTGCCAAGAGCCGGGTTAGCCGCCGCCAATATTGCTGTTCGGGCATTCAAAGTTGCTACGATACCGCCCTTAGCAACAGAGATAGTATGTTGTTCCATGGCTTCATGCATTGCAACCCTGTCCTCAGCCCTCATTTTATCAATTTCATCTATACACGCTATTCCCTTATCGGCTAAAACAAGCGCACCGGCTTCAAGAGTCATTCCGCCGCCTGGGGATGGAAGAACAGCGGCTGTTAGCCCAGCGGCGGTTGTCCCCCTACCGCTCGTGTAGAGACCTCTAGGCGCAATTCTCTGAACATACCGTAATAACTGAGACTTAGCTGTTCCAGGATCCCCGATGAGAAGAACGTGTATTTCGCCTCTAATATTTATGTCTGGGAGATACTTTGGAACCCCGCCAAACAACAGGTACATTATGGCTTCCTTAATGTGTTCGTAACCGTATATTGATGGTGCAATAGACTGGATGATCTTCTGATGTATGTTCGGATCCTTAGCCAATTTTAGAATCTGTTCCTCTTCTTCAGGCGAGATATAAAGGGATTCCGATTCCTTGCTTGTAGCATCTATATAATTTGCTTCGAGATATAGTGTGAAAGCTCTACTCTTGCCGGTTCTAGGATAGGAAGTTGCCTCGGCGCCAACTATACCAATAATATAGACGCGGTCACCAGGTCTAGCCGTATCAACTATATCTTTTCCAAGAACCCTAACATCCAGCGAACGTGGCGTTTGGCCAGGTGGAATATCTTCGGGATACTCTTGGATTCTAAGCTCCTGATAGTCCATGAATTTTGACTCTTCCTGAACAAATTCAAATGGACCGTTTTTACCACATCGTGGATTCGCGCACCTGAAGGGAAGCGTTAAGAAGGCTCCGCTCTGAGGAACCTCCATTTTTGTGTCGCATCTTTTGCATCTAAAAACAGCGGTTGTAACTATGGGTCTAACAGTTGTTGCACGCATCACTATACCTTCAACCATTACAAGTTTGCCGACATGCTCGGATCCAAGCTTACGTAATGGTACAACATAGGGTATTCCGCGAACCCTTACTGTAACACCCATATCCTTAATTTTCTCAGCGTATTCTGGAGCCTCTATTTGCACCTGTTCAAAAGCGGCGCTATTGGCGTAGCCTAAAAATTCATGAGGCTTTTCAAGCAGTCCCTCAGCCAAATTTCTATCAACAACTAAAACATCTTCAAAATCTAGGATGAGTGAGGTAGAAGCATTTAAAGCCATCTGCGTAATTCTATTGCGATATTTAGCCGACTTAAAAATTAGCTTAAATTTTTCTATTGGATTTTCAACTAAAACTTCCGTCATGGCCTAGGCCTCAATAGCTAAAGTATTTTCGACCTCCATTCATTCACTATCCGCCTTACTCGTTCATAAAGATCTCTCTCCTCAATCGTAAGATTCTTTAAGGCTTGACTATCTTGAACAGAAGAAGAAGCCAAGGAAATTATTTTCTTGAGTCGACAATTAATTATGTCTAATGAAAGATTCTGGACGTACTCGTATTCTCTTAGTTTTTCCGGACTAGTTTTCGAGGAAACCCTCAAATCCTCAATCATTCTACGTAGCCTTGGATAAAAATCTTCTGGGAGAGATGAAAGTTGCCCAAGCGCTTGAATGCGTTCAGTCCACTGAGTTCTATAAAGCGTTGTTGCATCAAGCGGTCTTTCCCTTATGTTGATAAGCCCCTCTTTCTCTAGCTCTCGCGCCACCCAAAATCTAATTTCATATTCCTTTCCTTCTTCAAACGGTCCAACAGAAAAACCTACGAGGGGTATTTTCGGATGGTCTTTAACAGCTATCACGCTAACAAAATCGTTTTCAAACATGAAGTCTGAATATTCTATTAATGAGAGTGAATCATTTTTATTTAGCAATTTTTAAACCCCACTCATCATAATATATTCACAATCCTCCTATAAAAAAATGATAAACAAGTTTTTGATCCTTTTTAATAGGCAGGCATAGATAAACGATAGTAAAAATTTAAATTTTTCCGGATCTCTATTAACTCTAGAGAAAAAATGAATGTAAAAGTTGTTTACCTTGGATCGATTAGACAGAAGGTTGGGATAAAAGAAGAGAAACTTAATTTGGCAGATGGTTTATCGATCGCTGATTTATTGAGTAAGATAGTTGCACTACATGCTACGCTTAAGGATATAATTAAAATTGAAGATGAGAGCCTTGTTGATCCAAGCTTCGTAGTATTGCTTAACGGATTATCCATAAACCTAACGGATGTGAAAAACGCTAAAATAAAAGATGGAGACACGGTAACTTTAATGACCCCAATAAGCGGTGGAGACTTATTTAAATCTAAATCGAGCTTTAAAAGCCATCATTTTTATTTTAAAATCAATGTTGAATAGGAAAATTCTTATAAATGACTGTTTATTTTTGTTTGACACAAAAATGGTGAATGCCAAGTGCCAGAATGGGGATACTCTATAACGGATCTAGATCCAACCACTACAGCAAAAGCTAGTGGCAGAGAGCTTAGAATATCGCCTAAAGCAGCTAGAGAAATATGTGCAACGATCAAGGGAATGATGCTTGAGGAGGCGAAGGAATTTTTAAGACAGGTGATCGCCAAAAAGAAGGCGGTTCCCTACAGGAGATATAAGAAGAAGCTTCCTCACAGAAGAGGACTGCGGGGAGCTGGCAGATATCCCGTTAAAGCTGCTAAAAAAATCTTAGAAGTCCTTGAAAGCGCTGAAGCAAACGCTGATTATAAAGGTTTAGATTTAGAGAGACTTAAAATAATTCATTCGGCAGCTTATCCGGGCGCCAAGATTAAGAGGTATATGCCACGTGCTTTTGGTAGAGTTTCACCACGTTTTGAAACCCTATGTCATGTAGAAATAGTTCTTGAACAAGTTAAAGAGGGATCCTAATGTCCCATATTAAACATTTCATCAATGAAAACATTAAGAAAACTGAGATAGATGAATTCCTTTGGAAAGAGTTTGAGAGAGCTGGCTATGGCGGAGTTGAGATAACTAAAACTCCACTTGGCACAAACATAGTCATATATGCTATGCGTCCAGGCTTTATAATAGGACGCGGTGGAACAACTATAAGAAACTTGGCTAGGATTCTAGAAGAGAAATTTAATTTACCAAATCCGCAAATTTCCGTTGCCGAAATAGAGATCCCTGAATTAAATCCCTATGTTATGGCGTCCCGTATAGCTGCAGCCCTCAGACGCGGCGTTCACTTTAGGAGAGTTGCATTCTGGGCTATGAATCAGATAATGAGCGCTGGGGCATTAGGCGTCGAAATAACCATAAGCGGTAAATTGAGAACCGAAAGAGCCCGCACCGAGAAATTTACTCAAGGATATATTCCAAAAAGCGGAGAACCAGCAATGAAGTATGTGAAAAAGGCTGTTGCGCATGTTCAACTCAAGCCAGGCATATTTGGCATTCAAGTTCTTATAGTTTCACCGGATGCAAAGTTCCCGGATGAAGTTAAAATAATTGAAGATATTGAGGCTGGCTTAAATAGTGGTGAGGCTGGGGAGTAAGAATGCCTATACTTAGAATTGAAGAGATTAGAAAAATGTCGCGAGAAGAACGTGAAAGAAGATTAAATGAGCTACGTGCAGAGTTAGTTAGGTTAAAAACTATGGTTAAAGCTGGAGGTGCAGTTGAGAAACCTGCGAGAATCAGAGAGATTAGACGAACAATAGCACGAATATTAACAGTAAATAACGAGGAGGACAAAAAGATCAGATGAGAAACCTCACACATATTCTTCAGGAGGAATTTATCGGGCTTAAAGTTAAAGTTGTTAAAAGCACAAATCCCTCATGTATTGGTTTATCGGGCCTAGTAATAGATGAAACCAAAAATACTTTTAGAATTCTCTCCAAGAAAGGAGAAAAAACATTAATTAAGGAGAATTGTGTTTTCCATTTTATATTGCCGGATAAAACGATGGTTGAAATTGATGGTAAAGTTTTAATTGGACGGCCTGAAGATAGGGTTAAAAAAATTATTAGGAGACGCTGGTAATGTCGCTTGAAGGTGTCAAGAAGCCTGAAAAAACATGTAATGACCCGAACTGCCCCTTCCACGGCTCTTTGAAGATAAGGGGTAGGATACTTGAGGGCGTCGTTGTGAGCGCTAAGATGGATAAGACGGTTATTGTGCGTCGCGATTACCTGCATTATGTGCCAAAATACAAGCGTTATGAACGAAGGCGCAGCCATATACCAGCGCATAATCCTCCCTGCATAAATGCAACTGAAAACACTATCGTAAGAATAGCTGAATGTAAACCGATAAGCAAAACCGTATCCTTTGTAGTGATAGAAAAGGTGGGGAAAAGAGGAAGGTGATTTAAATGGCTGCCAAAGCAAAAACTAGAGGTTTGCAGGCTAGAGGCGTTGGAAAGCCTAAAATGAAGATTAGTAGAGGCATTAATGTTGGATCACTAATTAAATGCGCTGATAATTCAGGAGCCAAGGTTCTAAGAGTTATTCAGGTGATAGGATATAAAGGGAGGCGGAGAAGAGTTCCGGCAGCATCTGTAGGGGACGCAATAGTCGTTTCAGTTAGAAGAGGAACACCGGATATGAGAAAGAAGATTTTCCATGCTGTAGTAGTTAGACAAAGAAAGCCTTATAGACGTCCGGAAGGAATTTGGGTTCAATTTGAAGATAATGCGGCTGTAATCATAACGCCAGAGGGAGAGATGCGCGGGTCTGAGATACGTGGACCAGTGGCGAGGGAAGCTGCTGAAAGATGGCCGAGAATAGCTAGCGCAGCAAGCATAATAATTTAGAAGGTGTCAAACATGAAAAGTGTGAGTTCTAAACCAAGTAAGCAGAGAAAGAGACTGTTTCAAGCACCCTATCACATACGCGGCAAAATCCTCTCCGCTCACTTATCTTCTGAACTGCGAGCTACATATAAAACTAGATCTATGCCAGTAAGGACAGGTGATACGGTTAGGGTTCTTAGAGGCGACTATAAAGGCGTTGAAGGAAAAGTGTCAAGGGTCGACAGAAAAAAATATAGGATATTTATTGAAGGCATAACGCGCCAGAAAGCTGACGGAACAACCGTGCTTATTCCAATACATCCATCAAAAGTTGAAATTATACGTTTAAATCTTGATGACAAATTTAGGAAAGAAATATTGGAAAGAAGAGGTTTTATCGAGCGTCCTTCAGAAGAAAAGGCTGAAGCCGTTGCCACGAAATCGTCTGAAAATGTTGGAGGTGCATAAATATGGGAAGAATGGGTGGTAGGAGGCATCTTAAGCGGGAAGCCGCCCCCAGTTTTTGGCCTATTCACCGTAAGAAATTTACGTGGACCCTTAAACCTAGTCCTGGGCCTCATCCCATTGATCGATGCATACCTTTAGGAATTATTGTACGGGATATGCTTGGTTTTGCGAAAACTATGAGGGAAGCAAAGAAAATATTGGCTCAAGGCAAGATTCTGGTTGATGGGAAAGTTAGGCGTGACGAACATTTTCCCGCGGGATTAATGGATGTTATTTCCATACCGGAAATAAACGCTAATTATAGGATTCTACCATGGGAGGATGGTTTAATTCTACACGAGATAGATGAGAGTGAAGCGAAATATAAAATTTGCAGAATTGAAAACAAAGTTACAGTTAATGGTGGGCATATACAGTTAAATCTTCATGATGGAAGAAACATATTGATTAGGAGTGAAAATCCAGATAATCCGGCTGGCAACATTTATCGCACCCTCGATACTCTAAAAATAGGAGTGCCGGATCAAGAAATTCTTGAGCATTTGAAACTAGATGTAGATAAGATGGTCCTTATAGTTGACGGCAAAAACGCTGGGAAAAATGGGATGATTAAAGCGATTGAAGAAATAAGGGGGCAGAAAAGGAGGAGAAACCTTGTAACAATAGAGAATGCTGAAGGAGAAACTTTTCAGACAATATTAGACTACGTGTTCGTTATAGGTGAAGAAAAGCCCATAATATCTTTGCCTAGATCGGAGGAGGTTCGGGTTGTCAGCTGAAGGATTTGTGGCGGCTTGGGAAAAGAATCCAATGCTTAAGCCAAGAATAGAGAAAGTTGTTGTAAATGTTTGCGTTGGGAAATCGGGGGAGCCCCTAGAAAAAGCAATAAAAATAGTTGAGGAGTTAACTAGACAAAGGCCGTGTATCAGGAGGGCTAAGAGAACTATTAGAGATTTTGGTATAAGGCGGGGTGAGCCGATAGCATGCATGGTTACGTTGAGGGGTGAGAGAGCCACAGAATTTCTGAAGAAGGCCCTAGAAGCTGTAGGAAACAGAATTTCAAAAAATTCGTTTGATCGGCTTGGAAACTTTTCCTTCGGCATTAGAGAGCATATTGATATACCTGGCACAAAATATTCTCCAGATTTGGGCATAATAGGAATGGATGTATGCGTATCTCTCTGTAGAGCAGGTTATAGGGTTAAATATAGACGTCGCGCGAAATCTAAAGTTGGACATAAACATTTATTAACCCCGGAGGAAGCAATTGCATTTATTAGAGAAGAGTTTGGTGTGGAGGTAACTGAAGAACCTAAAGAAAAGAGGAGGAGGGGGAGAAGAAGATGAGCGAAAGGAGAGAGAAGGAAGTAATATTGCTTAGTGGTAATAGGAAATTGTTTACCGGAAAGATGAGCGGTGATAAGGTGATAATTGAGGATAAGCTAGCGTTGGATATCAATAAACTATATAAATTACATAGTCCCTTCACACCTAAAAGACCGAAAAAATTCGGTAAAGTCAGTAGACCTTGTAGAAGATGCGGAGCCTACGGTCCAATTATAAGGAGATATGGGTTAATGTTGTGTAGGCAATGCTTTAGGGAGGTTGCTGAAAAACTAGGCTTTAAGAAATACCAGTAAAACAATGTTAGGGTGATGTGGAATGTGTATGATGGATCCAGTATCTAATGGCTTGACAACAATATATAACAATGAAGTTCGGAGAAAGAAAGAGTGCTATATAATGCCCGCTTCCAAGTTACTTGGCAATATACTTCGAGTCATGCAGATGAACAGCTATATAGGTGAATTCGAGTTTATTGATGATGGAAGAGCCGGTAAATTTAGGGTTCAGCTTCTCGGAAGGATAAATAAGTGTGGGGCTATAAGGCCCAGATATTCTTTTAAGGTTAAAGATTTGGAGAAGTGGGAGAAAATTTATCTTCCAGCTAGAAATATGGGCATACTTATAGTGACGACCTCTAGGGGAGTAATGTCTCATATTGAGGCTAGAAAGATGGGTATTGGAGGAAAACTCCTAGCATACGTATATTAGTGAAGATGCATCCTATGGTAATGGGGTTAGGGTTTAATGTATTATGAAGTTGAAGCAAGAAGAGTAAAGATTCCGGATGGAGTAAAAGTTAACGTTAATGGAAAAGTAGTGGAAGTTATAGGTGAAAAAGGAAGATTAGTTAGAGATTTTTCCCACTTACCTGTATCAATCCAGTTAGCGGGTAATGAGATTGAGGTCTCAGCCCTATGGCCTAAAAAGAGGGAGAAAGCGGCTGTCGGCACCGTTTGTGCACATATCAACAACATGATTAAAGGCGTGACAAAGGGATTCACCTACAAGCTCAAAATTGTTTATGCTCACTTTCCAATTTCTGTAAAAGTTAATGGCGACAAGATTCTCATAGAGAATTTTATGGGTGAAAAAGCACCTAGGGTCGCCAAGATAATCGGAGATGTTAAAGTTTTAGTTAAGGGCGATGACGTAATCGTCCAGGGAATAAATATTGAGGAAGTGGGTCAGACGGCTGCAAACATAGAGCAGGCGACGAAAGTAAAGAATAGAGATCCCCGTAGATTTCTGGACGGAATATATGTTTATGAGAAAGTGGAGGGTATGAGCGCGTGAGCTCTAGAGATTCTAAAGCAAGAGAAGAACTGAAGAAGCTTGTTGAAATGAGGAGGAAGGTGAAGCGGAAAAAGCCTGATTTTGTGCGTCAGGAAAGCTGGCGCTATGGTCGCGTTGATGAAAGCTGGAGAAGACCTAGGGGCATAGATAGTAAGATGCGTAAAGAGGTTAAAGGCTGGCCTCCCAGAGTAAAGGTTGGTTACAGGGGGCCAAAGTTAGCGAGGGGGCTGCATCCCTCAGCCTTCAAAGAAGTTATCGTCTATAATGTTGATGACTTAAGTAAAGTTAATGCGGAAACCGAAGCTATAAGAATAGCTCATACGGTTGGGGCGAAAAAGAGGGCTGAGATTCTTAGTAGGGCTAGGGAATTAGGCATACATGTTTTAAATCCGGGAGTTGTTGAGGCTACAAAAACGTAAATTATGATGTTTATGGGAGGAACTGATTTTGAGCTTGAGAAGTCAGCGGAAAATTGCTGCTAGGGTCCTTGGAGTTGGTGAGGAGAGGGTTTGGATAGATCCTAACAGAATAGAAGATGTTGAAGTAGCAATAACTAGAGAGGACATAAGGAGATTAATTAAAGAGGGCGTTATAAGGAAGATTAAGGAGAAAGGTGTTAGCAGAGCGAGAGCACGCATAATTCATAAAAAGAGAAAGAAGGGTAGACGCAGAGGCCCAGGCAGGAGAAAAGGAGCGAGAGGGGCGAGAGCCGATTCGAAAACCCTTTGGATCAATAGAATTAGGGCTATAAGGAGAAGATTACGTGAACTTAAGAGGAAACGTGTGATATCAACTAGAGTGTATCGACAGCTGTATTTAAGGGCTAAAGCAGGGGTTTTTGAATCCGTGTCCGACCTGCATCGTTATATTGAGGTTCATGGACTTAGGAGGAGACGCTGATGGCTAGGGGACCAGCCTATACTGTTCCATATAGGAGAAGAAGAGAAGGAAAAACTGATTATAGGCTTAGAAAGAAACTTATAATTTCTAAGATGCCTAGACTGGTTGTTAGAAAAACCAATAAACACATTATTACACAGCTTGTCGAAGCGACCGTTATAGGCGATATTGTCATAACTTCAGCGCATTCCCAAGAGCTTAGGAAAAAATATGGTTGGCTTGGAGACCTAAATAATCTTCCAGCAGCATATTTAACTGGACTGTTATGCGGCTTAAGAGCCGCCGATAAGGGCGTCAAGAAAGCCATATTAGACATAGGTTTACATACACCCTCACGGGGAGCCGCCGTTTTTGCCGCAATGAAAGGTTTTGTTGACGCTGGCGTCGAGGTTCCTCACAATGAATCCATATTGCCTGATGAATCCAGAATACGAGGCGAGCATATAGCCAAATACGCTGAAATGCTTAGCTCAGAAAAACCAGAGGAATATTCCAAGAGGTTTTCCGAATATTTATCTCGAAAACTTCCGCCAGAAAACCTTCCAGAACATTTTGAAGAGATTAAGAAGAAAATATTAACCGATTTTGAAAAATAAGCTCCCTCCCAGCTTTTTTAAACATTGTAGGAACATGTTTGAGATCCGGATGCTCTTAAGACATATTTTAGTTATATCAGGATTCAGGCTTAACCAGACATGAGATCTAAGGAACATTTATTTATTAAATCATGTAGTTATTGATAAAGACCTAGAGAACTTGGGATTAACCATGGAGCTAGATGCTTTCTTCAATCCTAAGTCGGTAGCCGTTATCGGGGCGAGTAGGGAGCCGCAGAAAGTTGGGCATAGGGTGCTTAGAAACCTTATTGACGGAGGTTTTCGGGGAAAAATATATCCAGTAAATCCAAATGCAGAGAAAATTTTGAGTCTAAAATGCTATAAAAGCATCTTAGAGACGCCCAGCGAGGTAGATTTAGCCATCATAGTTGTTCCAGCGAGAATTGTACCCTCCGTCGCTGAAGAATGTGGACAAAAAGGGGTTAAAGGAATCGTTGTAATTTCAGCGGGCTTCAGTGAAACCGGAGGAGAGGGGGTGCGGTTAGAAAGGAAACTTGTCAAAATATGCCGGAAATATGGCATGAGAATGCAAGGGCCAAACTGTTTGGGAATAATAAGCACTCATAGCCGATTAAATGCCTCTTTCGCACCATCAATGCCTTCACCCGGAAATATAGCTATGGTTTCGCAGAGCGGGGCGCTTGGAAGCGTCATACTTAACTGGGCTATTGAAAATGAGATCGGCGTCACGAAGTTTATAAGTCTAGGTAATGAGGCTGACCTAAACGCTGCGGATTTTATTGAAGCCCTAGGGGAGGATGAAGAAACTAGGGTTATTGGGCTTTATATTGAAGGCGTAAAAGAGGGAGAACGATTCATTGAAGTTGCAAGAAAAGTGTCTAAGAAGAAACCAATAATCGCCATAAAGGCTGGCACAACTAGCGCTGGTGCAAGAGCTGTTTCCTCCCACACTGGTTCATTAGCGGGATCTGAAACCGCCTTCTCGGCGGCATTTAAGAAAGCTGGAATAATAAGGGTTACTACTCTTGAAGAACTCTTTAACCTTGTAATAGCTTTTAGCTCACAGCCAATTCCTAAAGGCAGGAGGGTCTTAATAGTTACAAATGGCGGTGGACCAGGCATACTAGCCACAGATGCATGTGAAAAAGCAGGTCTTGAACTACCGTTACTAGAATATGAAATTAGAAGGGAATTACAAAAACTACTGCCTCCACATTCCAGCTTGAATAATCCTTTAGATGTTCTAGGCGACGCTGATGAAAACCGCTATAGAGTTGCATTGGAGGCTGGTCTTAAGAGCGGCAACGTGGATGGATTAATAGTTATTTTGACCCCGCAAGCCATGACCCCCTGCGATAAAATCGCCGAGGTTGTTGTGGAGGCTGCGAAAAGTTTTAGCAAGCCTATCTTAGCATCATTTATGGGACTGAGAAGCGATTCATTAGCTATTAAGATGCTTAAAAAGAATAAAATACCAAATTACATTTTTCCGGAATCTGCGGTTTACGCGTTTAAATCCCTGTATGATTATAACCTAATTCTTAATTCGCCCCCAGAGGAGCCCCTTCCACCTATTAGAATTGATAAAGAAAGGGTGAAGGAAATAATTGAGTGGGCGAGGCTTGAGAGACGGGCGGCATTAACGATAGATGAATGTATTGGGATAGCTGAAGCTGCCGGCATACCTATGCCCAAGGCAGCGATAGCTAGAAGTAGAAGGGAAGCTGGTAAACTGGCTGAGAGCATTGGTTATCCAGTTGCCATGAAAATTGTTTCACCAGAGATATTACATAAGACGGATATCGGCGGCGTGGCACTAAACATTAAAGACCGTATTGAAGCCGAGAGAGCCTATGACAACTTGATTAGGAGAGCTCGAATAGCTATGCCAAGAGCAAGGGTAACTGGAGTATTGGTTCAGAAAATGGTTCCAGCTGGCAAGGAGATTATTGTGGGAGCCATTAGGGATAGGCAGTTTGGACCGCTAATAATGTTTGGTTTAGGCGGCATATACGTTGACTTCTTAAAGGACGTGTCTTATCGCCTATGCCCTATAACGAGGAGGGAAGCTGTTGAGATGATTAGGGAGACGAAGGCGTATACTCTTCTTAGGGGCGTTAGAGGGGAACCGCCCTCAGATATAGGTTCCATAGTCGACGTCATGCTTAAAATTTCGAAAATAATGACCTGCTTTAAGGAAATATCGGAAATGGAAATTAATCCCTTATTTGTCTATGAAAAGGGAAGAGGTTGTGTTGGAGTAGATATAAGAATAACAATTGCATATAAAACTATTTGATTGAAGGGGGGCTTGCAATATTGGTCGAAAAAGCAATATATCTTGCCTCAACGGAGGAGGCTTCTGGAAAAAGCGTTCTGGCGATTTCGTTGGCTTCGATGGCTAGCGAACTTGGTAAGAAGGTCGGATACTTCAAACCCATAACTTTGGAGAATTCATTGGCTCCTGGCAGAGAGGGCATAGATGAAGATATAGAAGTGATGAGAAAAATTTTGAATCTAAAGTTAGACTATGATTCTTTATGTCCAATAACGCTTAAAAGAGACGACTTTATCAAAGATTTTCTTGAAGCCGATGTATCTCAATGCTTCGAAAACCTGTCTAAATGTTTTGAAAAGGTTTCTGAAAATCGAGACATAGTGTTTATAGAGGGACCGCGAACCCTTTCAGTCGGCTCTTTTCTAGGATGTCCTGTTCCAAAGCTTGCTAAACATTTTAACGCCGAAATATTGTTGGTTCTGAAGTTTAGGGATGATTTTATTGTGGATGAAATGTTGGAAATTCGGGAATATTGCGCTAGGTGGGATGCGAAAATCCTAGGCATCGTTTTAAATCGGGTTCCAAGGGACTTCATACATAGAGTTGAAAACGTTATTAAACCTTTCATTGAGAAGCGCGGACTAAAAGTTTTTGGCGTAATTCCAGAAGAAAGGAGTTTAAGCGCATTAACGGCTAGAGAAATATGTGAGTTTTTAGGTGGAAGAGTTCTCGCAGGGGAGGATGGACTAGACAACCTAGTTGAGGACGTTCTTATAGGCGCCATGACTCCGGAGAGTGCGGCGAAATATTTTCAGAGGGCGGTTAATGAAGTGGTAATTACTGGAGGAGACCGAACCGATGTGATTTTAACGGCTTTAGAGACTGGGGTAGCGGCTCTGATATTAACTGGCAACCTCCATCCAAGTGCAAAGGTCTTTCCGAGAGCGGATCAATTAAAGGTTCCATTAATTCTTGTTCCCTACGACACTTATACAACGTTGCTACATGTTCAGAAAATTATTGGAAGGATAAAACCAAGCGATTATAGGAGAATAAGATCTGCGATAAACTTGGTTAAAAAACATGTAGATTGGAAAAAGATACTTGAAACAAGACCTTAAAAAGCATGGATACGGAAAATCAGCAGCTTTAACCGTTGAAGGATGCTTTAAGGTAAGAGTACGTTTATATAGGTTTTCGGCTAATTCATGCTTAGCATTAATGTACGCTGACATTTTGGCTTGTTTACCGGAGTGAATTTAATTTGGAGAATCGAATTAGACAACCAATAGTATGTGTTCTTGGTCATGTTGATACTGGCAAGACTCTTCTTTTGGATCAGATAAGGAAAACCAGTGTTCAAGCC
This sequence comes from uncultured Candidatus Bathyarchaeia archaeon, assembly GCA_964398235.1. Taxonomy (GTDB): domain Archaea; phylum Thermoproteota; class Bathyarchaeia; order Bathyarchaeales; family DTEX01; genus DTEX01. Next base: position 17,931 of record CAYNMB010000007.1, read on the forward strand.
CGTGAAGTCGGCGGGATGACTCAGCATATTGGCGCAAGTTTCTTTCCCATGGAGACCTTGAAGGAAATTGCAGGTCCATTTCTTAAAATGATAGGCGGCGGCGAAATTAAGATACCCGGCCTACTTGTCATAGATACTCCGGGACATGAAATGTTTGCCAATCTTAGACGCAGGGGCGGTGGAATAGCTGATATAGCGATACTTGTAATCGATGTTTTGAAGGGCTTTGAAGCCCAAACCTACGAAGTTTTAGAGATATTAAAGTCTAGGAAAACCCCGTTCCTAGTCGCTGTAAATAAGATTGATCGGATACCGGGTTGGAAGCCTCATCCAAATGCGCCGTTTCTTGAATCTTATAGGAAACAAGATCAGTATGTTAGGCAACAGCTGGATGAACATCTATATAGGATTATCGGCAAGTTTTCGGAGCTATCTTTTAGGGCTGATAGATTTGACAGAATAAAAGATTTTACAAAAACTATTGCCCTAATTCCGACGAGCGCTAAGACTGGCGAGGGGATACCGGAATTAATAGCGGTTTTGGCTGGTTTGACATATCAGTATTTGAGAAAGCGGTTGCAGGCAACCAGCGGTCCAGCTAAGGGCACGGTCCTAGAGGTTAAAGAGGAGGTAGGGTTGGGAGTAACTGTTAACACGATAATTTATGATGGAGTTCTGAGGAAAGGCGATTTAATAGTGGTTGGCGGAAGGGAAAAACCAATTGTAACAACCATCCGTGCAATATTAATGCCTAAACCTTTAGATGAAATAAGGGATCCTAGAGAGAGGTTCTCGTCGGTTGATGAAGTTGTGGCGGCCGCCGGAGTGAAGATTGTTGCGCCGAATTTAGAGAACGCTATAGCTGGGGCGCCATTATTTGTTGTTCCATCTGAAGACAAATTAGATGAGGTTGTTAGGGAGGTTGCTGAAGATGTTCAAAGAATTCGTATATCAACGGATGTTGAGGGCATTGTTCTTAAGGCTGACGCACTAGGCTCATTGGAAGCCATAGTGGAGAGCCTTCACAGAAATAATGTGCCAGTGCGATTAGCTGATGTCGGCGATGTTTCAAAAAGAGATGTAACGGAAGCAATTATTGTTAAGGAGAAAGAACCGCTTTACGGCGTCGTGTTAGCGTTTAACGTGAAAATTCTTCCAGACGCTAGAGAAGAGGCTAAAAACCATGGAATACCCGTATTCTGGCATAACGTCATCTATCATCTGATTGATGATTATCTTAGATGGATGAGGGAGCAGAAAGAAAAGCGGGAGAGAAGCGAGTTTGAGAGGCTTATAAAGCCGGCTAAGATAAGAGTTTTACCGGGCTACATATTTAGAAGATCTAAGCCGGCTATAGTGGGCGTCGAGATTTTAGCCGGAGAAATCAAGCCTAGAACCCCGCTGATGACGGAGAATGGAAAAGATTTGGGCGAAATACTGCAGATACAGTTTAAGGGCGAGGCGGTTCCACTCGCTAAAATGGGTGAGCAAGTTGCGATCTCACTAGATAAGCCTATTGTTGGAAGACATTTTGATGAAGGAGACATTCTTTATACGGCGGTTCCAGAAAGCCATGCTAGAACATTACTCGTGAAATTTAAGGATAGATTAAGTGCTGAAGAAATGGAAGCCCTTAAGGAAATAATCTCAATAATGAGAAAGAAGGATCCGTTTTGGGCATCCTTTTAAGCATTCGATAATTATTCAACCGCCTTATTCCAGATTTCCTCAAACTTCTTCTCATATTCTTCCGCAATCCATTCACTTTTTATCACTATAAGATTTTCATCATTATATTTCTCCGCGTTAAAAGACCAGTTGTAGCTTCCAGTAAAAACTATTTTACCATCTATGATCATAACTTTGTTATGCATAAGATGCGAATTTGTGTCATTCCGTACTGGAACACCGGCTTCTTTGAGTCTTTGATACTCGCTACCTCTTCCTATTTGACTTTTCTCGAAGACAACTTTAACGTCAACGCCACGATTATGGGCATTAATTAGCGCGTTGGCGATAGAATCAAGCGTAAAACTATAGATGAGTATGTGAATCGACTTATTTGCGTTGTTTATCCATTTGATAATTGTCTCTTCACATTCACCCTTAGGCGAGAAGAAAATGCCTAGAACTTCAATTTCAAGATTTTTCCTTAAATAGGAAATTTCCGCCTTATACATTGAGATGTTGTTTTCATAAATTGAAATATTGCCTTCCAACCATTGTTGAAGCTGATTAATGTACTCGTCTTTTTGATTCAGCTCGGAATTCAGCTGATTTATCTCCGATCTCAATTCTTGTATTTCGGAATTTAATTGATGTAATTGTTGCGCAGTCACAGAACTTCCAATTTCTAGGCCAATCAAAAAAATGATCGGTAATAAAACTATGAGAAAAATGGTGCTTTTTCTCAAGACTCATCACCCTC
>CAYNMB010000007.1:20458-33256 GCA_964398235.1 uncultured Candidatus Bathyarchaeia archaeon
ATCGGTAATAAAACTATGAGAAAAATGGTGCTTTTTCTCAAGACTCATCACCCTCTATATCTAAGAAACGTCAATCATACCTTATCTCATTTAACATGCTCACGATTAGCATAACCTTTTACTGAAACTAGGTTTTATAAACACGCCGCTCTACTTATTTTGTGATAATGTTTGTAAAAATTAAAAAATTGGAGATTAATTTGTATTCGGGAATATTTCGCTACTTGTATAGTGAAATAAATCTCCTTATGGACCTATCGTAGGTTCTTTCAACTTCGGGCGGGAAGAAGCATGCTGGGAGCTCACCGTGCTCTCTATGCTGACGTAGGCATTCACAGCACATTCCCTTAATCTCACATGGGTAGGTGCATGGACAATTCTTTAGGTTGATCTCTCTATTTGGACATTCCTTTTTAAGCATTAAATCACCACCGCTAGAGTTAATCTGTTTTACACTTAATTATTTCTTCTCAATAATTGATCCAGCTTTCTTATATTTAATGTGTTTTTCAAGCTCCTCTTTCGTCGGGCTTCCCCTAGTTTCTATTTTTGTGGCTTTTAATGCTCCGGCAAGATTAGCCATTTCTAAGGCTTTTAGGTCGCTTAGCCCTAAAACTTTATATGCTACAAAGGCTCCTAGGAAGGCGTCTCCACAACCAACGGTGTTAACCACCTTCAGCCCCATTTCCCTCAGATTTATTCCCGGAATTCTTACGATTCTTTCTCGATCTACTAATGCGCAGCCTCTTTCACCAAGCTTCACTATGAGATGTAAATTTTCATTCATCTTTGAAGCCTTTTTCCAAGCGCTTTCCGGTTCACGCTCCCCCGTTAGATTCTTTACCTCAACTTCATTAACCACTAGGTAGTGGACGCTACCTAATATTCCCTTAAGTTTCTCTAATCCAAATACGCTTCTTGCACCAGCATCCCATACAACAGTCTTATTGAAGCCTTCAGCCACCTTAGCAGCACATTCGATTGTTTCAAGCGGCGGATCAATCAAAACCAAGATGGAACATTTTTTAATTAAATTGAAGATTGGCGGCGTACGAACGTCATCAGGCGTAAGTTTAAGATTTGCTCCAAAGAACGTGTTAATTACATTTCTTCCATTCCTATCAACTATTATATATGCTTGACCGGACTCAAGCTCATCATCAAACTTTATTCCAGACACGATGACGCCTTCACTCTTCAAAATTTCGATTTGACGCCTTGCAATATCATCTTTACCTAGACAGCCAATTAACGCAACCTTCTCTCGCCCCAAGATCCTAGCGGAGGCAACCGCTACATTAGCGGCTTTTCCACCGGGCACGCGAGTAATCTTTTTTACCGGAACCTCTTCCCCTATTTCCGGAAACCTCTCAACAAAGAGGTTTATATCCCAATTTATTGCCCCGGAAACACATACCTTAGCCAAAATCTTCCACCAAAAAAGCTTAAGGGTTCCAGTAGCTCTCAAACTTCTTTAAAACTTCCTCGAATATCTTGAAGGTTTCATCGTCATATAGGCAGAAAATTATTTTTTTGATGCGGGTTCCCTTCTTAGCGTAAGAAATTGCCGCCGGAATCATCGTCTCAGCACATTTGATTTTAGGCATACCAAACGCGCCTGTAGAGATCGCTGGAAAAGCTATGCTCGAAATTCCATGCTGCTCTGCGAGCTTAAGACTATTTAAAGTCGCGTTTCTAAGCTTTTCCTCCTCGTTTCCCTCACCATAAACTGGTCCAACAGCATGTATCACATATTTCGCTTTTAGATTTCCGCCACCCGTTATGGCTGCCCCGCCCACCGGTATAGGACCCCTCTCACGAACTATTTTATCGCATTCCTCCTGTATTTTCCTTCCGCCTTTCCTTCTAATAGCGCCTGCAACCCCGCCTCCCATCTTCAACATACTATTGGCGGCATTAACTATACATTCAACATTCAATTCAGTTATATCGCCTTTAACAAGTTCAATCAAAGTTTCTCCAATTTTAACGCTCATTGCAAACACCATAGTTTTCTTAAAATAAAACTAATTATTTAAGATTCACTAACAATTTTTTACTTTGGAGAGAAACCGTTGTGGACAAGAATCCTCGGCGTTAAATACATGAATAACCTTCAGAAGAGGATGGTTCCAGCCTGTATTTTGGCGTCCATATTGCTTCTCGTTCTCGTAGTTGGCTCCACCCACACGCCATATAGAGATAAATATGATGACGAACAGATCTTCATCCTTAAAGTTAGTGTAACCTACGTGAATAGAGACGAGCAAGCCATATGGAATCTCAGCGAAGAGGATAGGGCGGTTAGCTTATTCATGAACAATAGTTGGCAGACAGTTTACTTAATTGAAACATCACATCCCATTGAAAAATTTACCTATGATTTAGACGGAAACAAAATAGCCATTTTAAACCTTACTAAAACTTCTATATTCCCGGGTGAAAAAATCACTTATAATGTTACATATAGGATGGTATTTAAGCAACGTGTTCTGCCAGCTATCTCCGAAGAAAATTCCGGCAATCTAAGCGCCATACCGGAAAACCTGAAGAAAATTTACTGCCAATCAAACAGTTTGTGGCAACCAAACAGCTCAATTTTCAAGAGAAAGGCGCTGGAAATCGCCGGTAATGAAACAAAAGTTCTCTCCATAGTTAAGAGATTTGTTAAATGGATAAATAGGCACATCAGGTATAGGTCCTCTGAAATTCCAAGATATCCCAATGAAACGCTTCAGCAACTTGCAGGCGACTGTGATGATCAAGCAAATTTGCTGATCACTTTTTGCCGAGCCATTGGAATCCCAGCTTATCTACAGGTAGGTTGCATATATATGCCAGGAGATTACCAGAACCTCACTTATTGGAATGGACGTTTAACCATTAGTGAAAGAAATTTGGGATGGCACGGCTGGGCTGTGGTTTATGTTCCACCATGGGGTTGGCTACCTGTAGATCTAACTTATGTTAGTGGAAATTTAGCCATTAAGCCTCTAAATTCCATAACAAGGTCGGCTGTCGTTAGGCACTACACGTTTCAATACATGAACATTACTGAAACAGATTATGTCGCAGAAAGTAAAGCATTCAAATCTTTCCTTGAATCTTATAAATTCTATGTTTATGAAAGTGAAGAAATGTACAAGGTTACTGAGAGAAAAGAGGGCATAAGCATAATCAACGTGAGAAAAATCATTATATTCAATGCGAAAATTAGGCGGTGAAGTAAACCATATTAAGAGGGAAGAATTTGCGAATAGTTTATATTTACATTAATATTTTTTTAAAGGGAGGCGCTGAAAATGGCGAAGTTTAAAATAGTTGTCTCAGATCCAGCTAGTGGAAAGGCAAAAACTATTGAAGTTGAAGGCGATAAAGCAACCCCATTAATAGGCAGAAAAATCGGCGATGTAGTTGATGGAGCAATTGTTGGAATGCCTGGAAAAAAGCTTCTGATAACTGGCGGATCCGATAAAGACGGTTTTCCAATGAGACCGGATGTTCATGGCGGAGTGAAAATGAGGGTTCTATTAAGCGGTGGAGCGGGATTTAAACCAAGGAATAAGGGGGAGAGAAGGAGAAAAACAGTGCGGGGAAACACTATAACTGAGGATATTGTACAAATAAATGTAAAGATCGTTGAAGGCGACAAGACGCGGAAGAACGAATAATATTCTGCCTTATGCTTTAAACCATCTGAAAATTAAATATTGAATTTTATCTTTTTCTATATCTGGAACGGCCACTATGAAACGTTTTCTAACGGTTGTTGCAAGCCTACCAGCCTTAACGATTTCAGTGGGGGTTATTTCATCTTTTCTACTCTTAACTGAAACCATGTAGGGCGCATGCTCCAAGCCTGGACCATGCTTATATACTGCGAAGTCGCATCCAAATTTAACTCCCGGAGTTACGACAAGCCCCTTCTCTCTTAAATCCTTATACACCGCATATTTTGAGTCGAAGTTCTCGTATATTTTTCTGGCTCGGCTTCTAAGATTTCTCATGGTGATTCTAGTCTTCTCCGGACCCTCAAAAACGCTTATAACTCCTTTCTCCAGTAGATAAAGCCCCTCCATCAAATCAAGTATTAATGGAACATTGAAATCCGGGCTTTTCGGTTTAGGTATGCCAAGCGGCTTTCCATAAAAACCCATTTTATAAAGTTCCGAACCATCCCTAGGGTTCCAAACTACCAAAAAATTTTCTACAAATTCTGCTTCAATCTTCTTTTTCTTTGTCATTATGCAACCTCTTTAGAGGGGTTGATGTTTATTTTATATCGCTAATGCAAGAATTCTCACCGCGTCGGATGCATCTTCAATTTTATCCGCCGTATCCTCAAGAAGCTGAATTACATCTCTTACCAGAAGCATTGTGGAAACATTTAGATCCTGCTCTAGAAGCAGTATTTCTAGCTTTCGATAAATGTTGTCGACACGTTTTTCGGCGACTTCAACCTCCCTTGCCTTTTCAAATATCTGTGGCGAACTGTAACCCAATATGAAGACGGCCTCTCTAAGCTTCATCATGGCGGTGAAGACTGCTTCCGAGAGCTCCGCTATGCCCTCTTTAATGATTTGTGGGAGAGACCATTTACGCTCAAACATCACTAGCAGTCTGAACGATATTCCCTTATATAAGTCTGCGATCTCACTTATTACGTAAGTGAACCTTAGAAAATCTTCGCGGTTAAGGAGTATGGCGCCTATTTCAACAAGGTCGCGTGTAACGTTCCTCTTTGAATCCATAACCTCCTCACCGAGCTTTTCTATTTCATCATGTAAACGCGTAATTGAAGGTTCATCACCAGCAATAAAAGCATCAATCATTTGAATTGTTTTTCTGGCAACTTCGATAACCTTCCTTAAATGATCTTGACAAAGAGATAAAGCCCTTCTTTTGGCACGTGGTTCGGCTTCCATTGGTAGCACCAAGCTCTCAACCCCAAAATTTTGCTTAAATTACTTAAAAAAATATAACTTGAAACCCCTTAAAAATCTACCCTAGAAATCTGATTTCTCAAAAGATTATCTCATGATCTGTGAACCCAGATCTTCAAAGTTTATTTTAAAGCGGAAATAGTCGTTTAGAAGCTGCGGCAGCTTCTTCGTTTCAGTTCTAACCTGCCTCCATGTATCTCTATCCCGTATGGTCACCGTATCGTCTTTGAGGGTTTGATAGTCTATTGTTATGCATAGTGGAACACCTATTTCGTCAAAACGCGCATATCTTCTGCCAATATAGCCGGAGCTATCGTATTCAACCATGAAGCCCTCATCTAACAGAAGCCTGTAAATTTCTCTAGCTTTCTCAGGTAAACCATCCTTACTCACTAGGGGTAAAACCGCCACCTGTATTGGCGCAATGTCTCTAGGCAATTTGAGGACAACTCTATTATCCTTAATCGAATAGGCGTATTCGAGGGCGGCGTATGCTAAACGATCCGATCCAAAACTTGGCTCTATCACATGTGGAATAAAGTGCCTACCCTTCTTTCGAATTTCCTTCTGAATAATTTTCACATGCTCAGATTTTATTTTGAAGCCCTCTATCTCATAGAAGCCTTTTTTCGCGATTTCCTCGGCAAGAACAGTTGGATCAACTTTTTTTAATGCTCTAAGAATAGCTGGAGCCTTCTCGCCGAAACTCTTGCGGATTACATCGAATAAGGGTTTAACTTGAGTCTCTACATGCACTATTTCCTTTTCACTCGGTTTAAAAACATACATTTCAATCCCGCTTTCCATCATATGTCTCTTTAGATCATAGTCTGTTCTATAGTTGAAGCCGGCGACTTCAACCCAACCCCACCTCTCCAAATAAATCTCCTGATCAAAACCTTGAGCTGAGTAGTGGGCTCTTTCCCAAGGATGCTTCTCGATGAAACGTTGCTTATCTTCAGGTATACCTAGACCGCTAACAAAACGCTTAGCTAAAGCCATGAAGAAAGCCAGCCATTCAACCTTCACATAATTTTTCTCAACGATTTCTTTAACGGATAATTCAATTGGCGTCTCATCGCCCTTTAACCTATTCTCCACAAGAACGAGTCTCAGTTTCTCATCATTAATCTCATTTAGGAAAGGACAGTGGGGATCCTCTGGGTCAAAGAAGAATTCTAAGTCAATTATGGTGAATTCTCTTAGTCTTATGGGTCCTTGTCTCGGCGAAATTTCGTTTCTAAGAGCATGTCCGATTTGGGCAAAGCCTATGGGTAAGCGTTCCCTAGTCTGTTCATAAAGACGCTTAAATTCGACAAATATTCCTTGGGCAGCTTCCGGCCTTCCATATCCAATGCTATCGGAATATGGGCCGATTGTTGTCTGGAACATTGTCAAAAAGTATCTTGGCTCTGAAAACTCTCCGCTGCATTCGGGGCATCTAATGTTATGGTTTTTGATTTCTCTTACAATTTCCTCAAGACTCATTTTATCGGTTTCCTGAGAACTTATGTTAGCGAATTCCTGAAGCAAATGATCTGCCCTAAACTTTCTTTTACACTTTAAGCATTCAACCATGGGTTCTTTAAAGTGCTCTACATGTCCAGAAGCCTTAAAAACGCGTTCCGGGGCGATTATAGGGGTCTCAATTTCATAGAGGTTTAGGCGGCGGAGAAAAATGTCTCTAAACTTATCCTCAATTTTCCTTTTCATCACTGCACCTAGGGGACCCCAATTTATGAATCCGCTGACTCCACCATATATTTCGTAGGATGGCCAAAAAAATCCTCTTCTTCGGGCTAGCTCGCTTACCTTCTCAAATTTATCGGCTTTTTTCACGTTGCAACACCACTTGCATCATTCCTCTTTTAGACCATTCTAACATAACATTATTACTCTGAAGATTTTTAATTTAATGAATTGTCCTCTTTTATAGGTTTTTGCTCATATATGGTCCATCGTACTTGTATCCGAAACGCATGTAATATCGTTTTGTTCCCAAAGCGCTGGTTACAAGAATTTTTTCACAGCTTCTTTCAACGCTTATTTCCTCAGCCTTTTCGAGAAGTATTCTGCCACAACCTTTATGCTGATACTCATCGCTCGCACGTTTACCGACGGGAACCAGAGGACCTAAAACACGTAGTTCCCTAATAATTGAAGCTTTTTTATTGGCTATTTCAGGCCTATGAGCCTCCTCGGATGGAATTCTCAGCCTCAAGTAGCCGACTAGAACGTCATTTACTGGATCCTCAAAGGATATAAAGAATTCTTCGCCCTCAGAAGCCTCATAATGCCTCACTAGGATCTGCAAGTTTTCTGGATCCGGTTTAACGCCGTCTTTCAGCCATCTATGCCCGACCTCACGGCATCTTATACAGCGACATCTCATATTCTGTCTTCTAAGATTCTCTAAGGCGATTTCACGTAAATTGCTCTTTTTGACGCCAGCCTCGATGAGATAGGCGGGAATATCTCTTTGAACACGCATTATTCTAACCCATTCTGGAACAATCTTCTTGACTTCCGCTATTAATTCGGCGGCCTCCTCAGTTGTATATGGCTTGTAAAGCCCCTTAACCCACCAATCATAAACCTTAGTTCCCTTAACAACTAAGCATGGATAGATTTTCAGCATGTCGGGCTTAAACCTTGGATCCGAGAAAATTGTTTTAAAAGCTTCTAGATCCCTTTCAAAGTCTGAACCCGGTAATCCCGGCATCATGTGATAAACAACTTTTAGACCCGAGTCTTTGAGTATACGTGTCGCTTCTATAACGTCTTTGACCGTATGCCCCCTATTCACCAGCCGATATATGTCGTCGTAAATGGTTTGGACGCCCAGCTCAACCCGAGTTGTACCGAAGGACAGCATTCTATCCACATGCGGCTCCTTACACCAATCTGGACGAGTTTCAATGGTTATTCCAACGTTTCTGACACGGCTGGTTTCAGCGTTCTTTTTAGCCTCCTCAAGCGAAGTGGAATGTATGCCCGTAATGGCATCTAAACATTCCTTAATGAAGTGTTCCTGATACTCCAGCGGCATCGCTGGGAAAGTTCCGCCCATAACTATTAACTCAATCTTATCGACAACATGGCCTATAGCCTCAAGCTGCTTAATGCGATGCCGCACTTGGCGATAAGGATCAAAGTCATGCTGTAAACCCCGCATCGTAGCTGGCTCATGTCCAGTATAGCTTTGAGGAACACCTAGGGAGGGGCCGCCGGGACAATAGGCACATGGCTCATCCTTAGGGCATGGCCACGGTTTAGTCATAACGGCGATCACCGTCACGCCGGATATTGTTCGAACACGTTTTCTACGCAAAATTTTAAGAAGCCTCGTTCTCTCTTCGGGTTTAAGGCAACGTATTAGCTCTGAGTTGGATGGAATTCTTGATAAACCATACTTGTCTGCAATTCTGATCTTCGCTACCTGAACATCCCTTGGCGAAGGATTCGGAATTTTCATCAAATATTCGATGATCTCCCTGTTTACGCTTTCATTCATTTCTATCCATTTATTAGCAAAAAGGAAAGAAGTTATAAACTTACCTTAAAAAATAGGGCTCCTATACGCCTCTAATTCATTAACCTCAGGCTTATGTTTATTTATTTAGACCGTATAAATCAGAGTTCGCTGGGGTTTAATAAAAAGAAAATTCATTCGCAACCCACATATTTGTCTAGGAAATCTCTGTGCATCTTGAAAGTCTTTCTTAATGCTTTGCTTAGAGTGTTTTGTATTTTTTGTAGCTCCTCATATATTTTGACGTTTTCTGGCTTTGGAGTGGTTAATGTGGCTTCATCGATTTCAACATATTGATCCGTTATCTCTTGTATCGATGTCTTTTCACCCATGTAATTACGGTAGGTCCAGATGGCTTGTAATGCGGCGCCATATGCCGCTCCCTCATCAATTTTTAGGCAGACAACTTCGGTGTTAAATATGTCTGCCGCTATTTGCCGCCAAGCCCTATTTTTTGAGCCGCCGCCAGTTAATCTAATTTGCTGTGGATTTATTCCGAGCTCCCTCATCCGATTTAAGCCGTAATTCATTCCCAAAGTTACGCTTTCCATAGCGGCTCTGGCAAGGTGATTTTTATTAAAAGTTCGGCTGTTTAATCCGAAAAATACGCCAGTTCCATCGGGGATGTTAGGAGTTCTTTCTCCCTCGAAATAGGGTAAAAGCAGTAGTCCTTCAGAGCCGATGGGAGCGGATTCAACAGCCTCTGTTAACTCTTCATGGGTCATGCCGAAAAGGTTTCTGATGAATTCTGTTGCAACCGTAACATTCATTGTGCAAAGTAACGGTAGCCAAGCGTTTGTTGAATCGCAGAAAGCTGCTATTTCGCCTTTTGGATCAATTATCGGAATGCTTGAGTAAGCATATATTGTGCCAGAAGTTCCGAGACTCGCGGTTACAACGCCGTCCCTAGTGTTTCCAGTTCCTATCGCACCCATCATGTTGTCGCCTCCACCAGCGCTGACGAGAACATCCTCTTTAAAGCCAAACATCTCCGCAACCTTCCTTCTAACAAAGCCGGCTGGCTTATCTGAACTCTGCAGTGGCGGAAGCTTTTCCCTAAGGTTTGGATCAATCGCCTCCAAAACTTCCTTGCACCATGTTCTCGTCCTAATGTTCATGAGAGCTGTTCCGGATGCGTCGCCATACTCCATAACCTTTCTTCCAGTCAAGTAGAAGTTTAGATAATCATGCGGTAGAAGGATGGTTTTAAGCCGCCTATAATTCCACGGCTCATGCCTCTTAAGCCACAGAATTTTTGGAGCCGTGTAACCCGGCAGGAAAGGTAAACCCAAAATGTCTATAACGGCTTTAAACCCGCCTAACTTCCTCGTTAAATACTCACATTCTTTAAATGTGCTGGTGTCATTCCAGAGTTTAGCGGGTCTTATAACCCTGCCGTTTTCGTCTAATGGAACTAAACCATGCTGCTGACCTGAAACCCCAATCGCCCTAACGTCTTTTGGATCTATTTTCGCATACTCTATAGCTCTTTTAATCGTGTCTATTAGGGCGTTTATCCAAACGGCTGGATCCTGCTCCTTATGTCCCGGCGGTAAACCCTCTATTAGCCCATATTTTCTTGTCGCTTTTCCAAGAACCTCTCCGGTTTCTCCATCAACAATAACTGTTTTTGTACTTTGGGTACCATTGTCAACGCCAATAAAATATTTTTTCTCCATGAAAATCTAGGCCTCGCACAATGATGGCCGCTGTAAAAATATAAATTGATTGTTTTCCAAAATATTTTTCGTGACTCTCATTTCATTATCCATACTGGAATACGAGAAAAGTCTTCTCAAAAATATGGATAATTTAGTGAACAGCGAAGCTTTCCTAAATATTCTTAAAATTCTGCGGAGCAAAAAGGTGCATTGCATCCACATAGACGTTATGAGGCCGCCGATGGTTCCGAAAATTAAGTTTCCATTAGCCCTTATAAAAAAATTGTATGAAATGTTGCATGATAAGGTTGTTCTATCCATACATTTAATGACTGAAGATCCGTTGAAAATTGTGGAAGAATTAAATGAGTTTATTCCCGAAAATAAGAGGGATAATATAGCGGTCATAGTGCAGGTTGAAGCCTTCAATACGGAAGATGAAGCCCTAGAAGCCTTAGAAGCCCTAAAAAGATTTCATTATAGGACGGGAATATGCTTGAATCTGCCAACATCAGAAGAGAGATTAACTGACAAGATTGCTGAAGCCGCGGACATAATTTTATTGATGTCCGTTCCTATGGGCGCTGGAGGCCAAAGATATCGTGAAGAGGCCACCCAAAGAATAAGAAGGTTTTCTCAAAAATTTCCGAACAAGATTATAGAGGTTGATGGAGGCATAAATCCGGAAACCATAGTTAAGGCTCAAGAAGCTGGCGCAAAAATAGCTGTGGTTGGCTCATATATCACCACTAGCGAAAACCCTGAGAAAGCTTTACTAGAGCTTGAAAAGGCCCTAGTCCACAAAAGAAGTCAGTAGAGCTGAAGCATAATTTTCATCGTTTTGATAAAGAAGAGGAGGGGTATACGGTAAATAAGCCGAATTTAACAATTATTTAATCTTTTAATCTAACAATAAATATGAAATTTAGCAATTGAAATAGCTAAAGCATTAATTAAAATTAAAGTTTTGAATAAACCTTTAACACGTTGACGCTTTACCTAAATGATCTTAAGAAGTTTTCCAGTCTCTCCTGCCTCATGTTGGTGGCATTTAATGCCTTCTGCAGCTCATTTACCTGAGTTTTTAGGGCGTTTATCTCATTTCGCAGAAGCTCGATCTGGTTCTCGATCTTCTTCAGATCTTCTAGCGAGGCTACATCATATCCCTCAACAACACCTCTAATGATGACTTTATGGGTGTGGCGTGAAGGTTCCTTTCCTTCAACTATCACCATAAGGGAATCACCTTCCAACTAAACAGTTGGATAACCCTAGGATAAATAATTTTTTGCTTTTCTCCAATAAAGGATGAAGGGGAGGCAGTTATAATTTTTACATAAATTTTATCTCATTTTAGCCGCAAATTCCTCTGAAACCCTCTTGTACATTTCAAGCTCTCTCTGGGACATTGGCTTAACCCTTTTTAAGGCTTCTTCAAGATGCCTCTTACAAACCTTCAGTTCCTTTAAGTTCTTCTTAATTTCAGCTAAATCCTTATTCTTGTTGTTCAGTATATGCTCCCTTATGGCAAACAGTACGGCGGTATTACAGACAGCGGCTAAATCGGCGCCAGTATACCCCTCAGTTCTCCTAGCGAGATCCTCAATATCCACATCTTCGGCTAGAGGCTTTCTCCTCAAGTGAATCTTCAGAATCTCCTTTCTCGCCTCAAAATCAGGCAATGGAACATAAAGAAGCTTATCAAATCTTCCAGGTCTTAGGAGAGCTGGATCAAGAATATCAGGCCTATTTGTGGCAGCTATTACAACCACGCCTCTCAATTCCTCAAGTCCATCCATCTCTGTCAGAAGCTGGCTTACCACACGTTCAGTTACATGAGAGTCTCCGTAACCCCCTCCACGAAGAGGTGCAATAGCGTCGATTTCATCAAAGAATATTATGCTGGGAGCCGCTTGCTTGGCTTTTCTGAAAACTTCTCGAACAGCCCTCTCGGATTCACCAACCCATTTTGAAAGTACTTCCGGACCCTTAATACTAATGAAATTGGCTTCACTTTCATTTGCAACAGCCTTAGCAAGCAAGGTTTTTCCGGTTCCAGGAGGCCCATATAAGAGTATGCCTTTAGGCGGTTTAGCATCCATGTGTTCAAAGAGCTCCGGGTATTTCAGCGGCCATTCAACAGCTTCTTGAAGCTCAAGTTTAACCTCTTTTAATCCTCCAATATCACTCCATTTCACATCCGGAACCTCGACAAGCACCTCCCGCATTGCTGAGGGCTCCACATCTTTCAAGGCTTCCATGAAATCGTTCATTGTAACAGTTATCCTGTTTAGAACCTCCGCTGGAATAGTATCTTTTTCAAAATCTATTTCTGGAAGAATTCTACGGAGAGCCCTCATCGCAGCCTCTTTGCAGAGGGCTGCAAGATCCGCGCCGACAAATCCATGCGTTATGCTAGCTATTTTCTCTAAATCAACATCCTCCGCCAAGGGCATTCCACGCGTGTGAATTTGTAGAATTTCAAGCCTACCCTGCTTGTTTGGCACACCTATCTCTATTTCCCGGTCAAATCTTCCAGGTCTTCTAAGCGCGGGGTCTATGGCGTTAGGTCTGTTAGTTGCGCCTATAACAACGACCCTTCCACGCGGCTTTAATCCATCCATTAGGGCAAGTAGCTGTGAAACAACTCTTTTCTCAACCT